>JAYUZK010000110.1:0-6214 GCA_043751835.1 Gemmatimonadota bacterium
CACGGCAGCGGCCTCGCTCGCTGCGCGAAGCGATCCGAGACCACGGGGCCCGCGCGATCACGCTGGCGGTTCGTTGCGTCACCAGGCTGGTCATGAGGGTCGGCGGCTCCCTGGTGGGCGTGCCGGTCGGTGCGGCCGGACTCAGTCGAGCGACGCAAGGGCCACTGGTCCGCTGACCGCGGCGAAAACACCCTACCGGAGGATCGGACATGCTTGGACGTCGAATAGCTTCGCTGAGCGCCGGCGCGGCCATCGTCATGCTGGGACCGTCGAAGGCGCGAGCGTTCCGATCCAGTTTCAGCTTCCGGCGCCGATCGCGACCAAGGGGGTCAGCGTCGCTCCATCAGCGATCGCTCCTTCTGGGCTCGCGCTCGGGAGGCCGACTGTCACCAGAACGCCAGCGCAGGCGCACGTCGCCCGGGATGGCCTGTAGTCCGAGTTTTCCATACCAGTTTATGTATCAAGGCATCGACCCGAAGATCAACCCAACCATGAGCCTGAACCCCGTCCTCTTCGCGGACAAGTTGGATCTTGGGCTCGCCGGCTCACAGATGGACCGCCCGCTTGGCTCGGCGCCAAATAACCGCATGCGGGTGTGGATGCTGGTCTTTACCCGCGAACAAATCGAGGCGAGACCGTCCTCTCCCACCAGTGTCGGCGGACTCGACCCCGGCGTGATCCCGGTGCAGTTCGCGGACCAGTACGTCCCACAATCTGGTCTGGGCGGGATCTCCACCGCCTACCTGCGAGTCGAGCGGATCCGATGACCAAAGAGAGAGGTTGTCCCATGAGCAGGCTGGCCGCGGCGGTGGTCCTGGCGTCCCTGATCCCGAGCCCGGGGGCGGCGCAGGTCTTTGTCAATTACGATTTCGTCCCCGGCAACCGAGTGATCTTCTTCGAAGACTACGCCGAAGATCAAGTCGGCAACTTTCCCCGGCGGCTCACGTTCAAGCTCGGGAACATGGAAGTCGCCGAAGTGGCCGGGCAGCGCTACGTCCGGGCCACGGGGCACAGCATCTTCACCATCCCGCTGCCCGAGGTGCTCCCGGCCAAATTCACCATCGAGATCGACATCATCAACCGGAAGTCGCCCGACGGGGCGGGGTTCCAGCTCCAGGGCCTGCTGGTCCAAACCCGGGACGGCAAGACCTCGACCATCAGTTGGGGCAGCGGCGGCGTGGGCCTGGCCGGTGGTGGCGGCGGAGAAACCCCGTACGGGTACGACAACGCCGTGCTGATCCGGTACCGCGGCAAGCCGGCCCAGCTCCGGATCATGGCCGACGGCGCCTACATCAAGGCGTACTACGACGAGAGGCGCTGGGTCAATGTGCCTAACGCCAACTTTGCCAGGACCACCAGCCTCACCATCGACCTCGATGCCCGGGGCGACGACAACCCGCTCTTCGTCGGGCGGATTCGGGTGGCCGCGAGCGACAAAACCATCTATGACGAGATCGCCGCCAAGGGCCGGGTGGTCACCCAGGGCATCCTCTTCGACACCGGGAGCGACCGGATCAAGCCGGAATCGGCGCCGACCCTGAAGGAGATCGGGGCGATGCTCGCGGCCCATCCCGAGCTCAAGTTGGCGATCGAGGGTCACACCGACAACGTCGGCAATGCGGCCGAGAATGTGAAACTGAGTGAGGCCCGAGCCGCCGCCGTGAAGGCGATTCTCGTGAAGGATCACGGGGTCGATGGATCACGGCTCCAGGCCAGGGGCCTGGGAAGCAGCAAGCCCGTGGCGCCTAACACCACCGCCGAGGGCCGACAGAACAATCGCCGAGTCGAGTTGGTCAAGATTTGACCGCCCCTTTCCCGCCAAGTGAGATGCGATAAATCATGTCAATATCTACGATGGTATTCCGGTTGGTGGCGATCGGCCTCACGACGGTGGTGCTGGCCAGGCCGGCAGCCGCTCAAGACGAGCGCCGGCTCAAACAGGTCTTCGAGGGCAAGCGAGTGACCGCGCTGCTCGACCTGCCGGCGACCTCCGAGGGCGTCGACATCTTCCCCGGCAGCACCCGGCCGCTCGACTTCCAGAAATACTCGGCCCGGATCAAGAAAAACGGGGTCGCAATCAAGGAAGGCGACAAGGGCATCATCACCAAGATCCGGGTCAAGGACAACGTCCTCGAGATCCAGCTCGGTGGCGGGGGCTACGGCACGTTCGGCGACCTCTTCGGCTCGGCACTGACCAACGAGGGCGCGGACAGCGGTGCGGCCCAGCAGCTCAAGCGGAGCAACGACCGAACCGAACGGCAAGCCGCCGGGTCACGTTTCAATCTTCGATACCCCAACGGGATCACGCCCGACGACCTCGAGCCCGAGGCGATCGTCAAGGCGCTGGCCGAGTTCGCCACGTTTCCCCCGGCGGCCCTCGGCAAGGCGGGCGCCGCCTCGCCAAGGCAGGACAATGTCCCAAAGGCCGAGCCCGAATTGAAGGAGCCGCGCAAGGGGATGTCGGGCGACGAGGTCGGCAAGCTGCTCGGTGCCGCCCGCTCCTCGGCTAAGAATGGCCCAGTCGAGACCCGCTCGTACGCGGGGTTCGAAGTCGACTACGTCAACGAGGTCGCGGTCGACGTCCGGAAGCGGGCGGCGGGAGCGGCCGCCGGGGCTACGATCAGGAAAGGGATGAGTCCCGAAGACGTCGAGGCGATCGCGGGGAAGCCGATCGAGACCAAGACCAACGGCCAGCTGACGACCCACAAATACAAATGGCAGGACGGCACCCTCGAGGCCGACTTTTTCAACGGGGTGCTGGTCGCTTATCGGATCAACTCGGGCGAATAGCTGGAACGGAGTGCTACCATTGGCACCAAGAGCGTTCAAGGGGGCATTCTGACTATCTGCGTCGTCGGCGGCCTGGCTGCGCAAGTCCCGATCGGCCCTCCCCAAAGCGTCTACGGCTGTCTCCGGCCTGACGTGGCCAAGACGTCGGCGGCTCTACGCCAGGCCATGGCAAAGGGTGATACGGTAGAGGTGCCGGAAATCCAGGTGCAGGTGCAGGGCTGCAAATCGTATACGGTGGCCTTCCAGTCCACCATTCAGATGGTGTTCAAGGGCCCCGGCGGCGGCACGGCCAAGATCAGCGGCAAGCCAGCTGACCGCGCCGATCTACTGGTCCGATGCCGTGATTACCCGGGGAAACGGCTGCATCGTCACCACCGTGCCGCTGCCCTACACGGCGTTCGATTTCTGGCTTGGCGTGCGGTCCGGGCCCGACCCGATGGTCTCGGTGCAGATTAGTGCCGCCGGCGACGAGCAGCACAACATCGCCACCCGCTGCCCCAAGCCTCGGCCCCTTGGCGGGTGGGTGGACGGCCCGCCGGGTGAAAAGGAGTCGATCTTCACGCCGGCCTGGATCTTCCTCCACGGGCAGGGCGGCCCGGCCGGTCAGTCGGCGACCCTGCCATCCGGGGCGATGGACCCGGCGGCGATGAAGGCGCTGGCCGCGAAGCAGCAAGGCTCGCCGATGATGGACCCCGCGAAGCTTCAGGCGATGGTGGCGGCGATGGGGAAGAACCCATCGCCGGCCGCCATGATGAAGATGGTCAACCAGGTGGTGCCGAACGCGGGCGCGATGGTCGAGGCGGCGCGCAACAACTTCCTTCAAGCTGCCGGGCGACTGCGTGCCGAGCGGGTCGTTGCTCACTCGTTGCACCGTCAATCGGACGGTGACGGCCCCCGACGGCAAGGGGGCAACCCAGGAGATCACCGAGTCGACGGTGATCACGATCACGAAGCGCTGAGCCGGCTCGGCCCAATGATCGAACGAGTGCTCGTCGTGGGTGCCAGCGGCGCCCTCGGGCGTGTCATCGCGGGCAAGCTGATCGATCGCGGCGGCCCGGTCCGCGGGATGAGCCGTGACCCGGCCAGGCTCGATGATTTGACTGCTCGCGGCGCCGAGGCGGTACGGGGCGACCTGCGAATGCCCGAGACGCTGGTGAACGCGTGTGCTGGGATGACGCAGATCGTCTCGACGGCCAACAGTTTCGCGGGCGCCGACGCCACCAGTCCGACCCGGGTTGACGTGCCGGGATACCGCGCCCTGCTCGAGGCCGCCCGCGCCTCCGGCGTCCGCCGGATCGTCCATATCTCGGCCCATGGCGTCACTCGCGAGAGCCCGGTCGACTATTTCCGGGTCAAGGCCGAGGTGGACGACCTGATTCGCCGAAGTGGCATTCCCTACGTTCTCGTCCGGCCGTCGGCCTTTTTGGATGTCTGGGCCGGCATGGTGCTGACTGAGGCCAGTGCCGGCCGGCCGGCGCGGGTCTTCGGCGACGGCTGCCGCGTCGCCAATTACATCGCCATCGCCGACGTGGCCGAGTTCGCGGTCCGGATTCTGGCGGCGAGGGATCTGGTCAACGATGAAATCGACGTGGGCGGACCGAGTACTCTTTCGCAAAACGAACTGATCGACTTGGTCGAGAAGGGCCGCGGGCAACCGGTTCGCCGACAGCACCTCCCGCGCCCGGTGCTTCAGGTTGGCGCGGTGCTCCTCCGCCCGTTCAACGAACGGCTGGCGCGGCTGATGGCCCTCGGGGCGTGGTCGGCGGGGTGCGATCGTCGGCTCGATCATTGGCCCCGGGCCGCCGATCGATTCGGGTTGCAGCCGATGACCGCCGAGGCGTTCCTCGCATCACCATGACCATCCGGGTTCAGCGCTCGATCCTGGCTGCGGCGGCGCTTCTCGGCGTCGCGGCCTCCGTCGCTCCTGCTCCCGTGGCCGGCCGTGAATCCCGGATGCGGCTTGAAGACACCACGTTCACGGGTCTGGTCCGCGGATCGCTCGAGGCCGGCTTTTGCCCGGGAACGCAGTGGCCCAAGATCACCGACGCCCGGGACAGCGTCGAATCCCTCTATCGCCTGAACGGGTGGCAGCCGGTCTGGACGCGAGCGGGTCGCCCCACCGGCCCAGCGCTCGCCATGCTCGAGGTCCTCCGAGCGGCGGCCGATCGGGGGCTCTCGCCGGCTGATTTCGATGCTGGCCTGCTCGGATCGAGCGCCGAAGCGTTGGCACGGGCGGTGGCCCCGCCCTCGAGCCGAGAACTCGCTTTCTTCGATCTGGCCCTGTCCGTGGATGTGGCTCGTCTGGTGGCGGCGCTCCACGGCGGCAGCATCCCGGCGATCGCCGTGCACCCGGGCTTCCGGCTTTCGCCGCCGGCCCTCGATTTGGTCGGAGTCATGGATGCGCTCCGGCGGGCGGACGGACCGGGGCCGATCCTGAAGGGCGTCGAGCCCGGGTCTGTCGAGTATCGCCGCCTGTTGGGCTGGCTGGTGCGCTATCGTGGGCTCGCGAAGGACTCGACGCTCAGGCTCCCTCTTGGGCTCCCCAGGAAATTCGGGCCGGGCGACCCGCTGTCCCGGGCCAGCCGGCTCCGTCGACTCCTGACGGCGTTAGGCGATCTCGATCTGCCGCCGAGCGCCCCGATCCCGGCCGACACGAGCTATGACGAAACCCTCGTCGCGGGTATCCGCCGATTCCAGGCTCGCCACGGGATCGTCGCCGACGGGGTGATCGGTCCGGCGACCGCCGAGCAGTTGGTCCGGCCTATCGAGAGCCGGGTCCGACAGATCGAACTCGCTCTCCAGCGGGAGCGGTGGCTGCCCCGGCCGCTTCCGCCTCGGGCGATCGTCGTGAACCTCGCCGCCTTTCGATCGACGGCCGGCCCGACGGACGGTCATGACGGCACCCTCACGATGAGCGTCATTGCGGGTGGGGCTCGGGAACACGAAACACCGCGGCCGTGACGCTCCCGACGGCGAGGGCCGAGTCACCGTGACCGAGCAGGTCGAGAAGGCGCATCCGGAGTTGATCGGTGGGCTGCCCGCTTACCCGGCCAATGGGGCCCCTGGGCCGTTCGTTCATGTCGACACCAGCGGTCACTTGGCCCGGTGGTAATCGGGCCGCCCAGGCCGGGTCTTCAGAACGAGAAGTAGTAGTTCGCCTTGATCAGGAAAACGTTCTGCATGTCGTCGGAGAAGATGCCGCCGAGGTTTTCGAGGGCGCGGAATCGGGGATCGGTTCGGAAGTTGAACCGGTTCTGATTCCAGACCAGGAACAGGGTCGACCCCGGGCGGTATTCCCACCGAAGGACCAGGTTGCTCCGAATCGAACGAATCGAGAAATCCGGGTTGGAGAATGTGTTGCTCGGGGCCGGGCCGTTGCCGTCGGCGTCGACGGTGATGGTGTTGTCCTTGGTGTTGGTCGCCA
>JAYUZK010000111.1:0-7794 GCA_043751835.1 Gemmatimonadota bacterium
CTCACAATGCTGCGCATGATGGTTCCCCTGGAGTTGGCGAATGATGCGTTGGGAGACCTTACGAGATCAAGGCGCCCAACGCTTCGAGCAGAGCGGCCAGATGGGCGGGTTCGGCGTCTCCCATGTGGCCGATCCGGAGCAGGGGCCCATGGGCCGGATCGATGGCCCGCCCAACCAGGAAGCCCTGGGCATCGAGCGCGTCGGCCACAGCGGCAGGGTCGCGGTGGCGGAGCCGGATGGCCGACACACACGGCGACCGGCGTCCCTCGGCGGCAAGGAACTCCACCCCGGGCTGGCCGGCGGCCCAGGCATGAAATTGTCCGGCGAGCGCCTGGTGCCTGGCCCATCGTGCCGGCCAGCCTCCGGCAGTCGCGATGCGGCGGAGTTGGGTGAGTAGCGCCATGTAAATCGAGAGCGAGGGTGTCTCCGCCAACTGAAACCCCGAGGCCATCCGGACCCACCGCGAGACGCTGAAGTAGTAGCCGGCGTCGTCGATGGAACGGGCCCGTTCCTCAAGACGCTGGCTGGCGGCACCGAAGGCCAGGCCCGGGGGAAGCGCCAGGGCTTTCTGCGAGCCCGTGGCGACGAAATCGAAGCCGTGGCGGTCCATCTCGATTGGAATCCCGCCGGCGGAACTGATTGCATCCACCAGAAACATGATGTCGGGCCGCTTGGCGACCACCTTGGCCAAGTCCGCCACCGGGGCCAGGGCGCCGGTGGATGACTCGGAATGCACCACCGCCACGGCATCGATCTGGGGGCCGTCGAGAAAGGCTTCCAGTTGATCCGGTTCGAGGGTCCTGCCTAACGGCACGTGGACCCGGATGACGTCCTTCCCGCACCGTTCGGCGATTCGGGCGAAATACTCTCCGAAATAGCCGCCCACCGCCACCAGTACCCGGTGGCGGACGCCGTTCCGGATCGCCATCTCGAGGACACCGGTGCCGGACGAGGTGACCCCGAAGACCGGGCGGGTCGTCCCGAACATGGCCCGGAGCGCGGGCTGGATCTCCTCAAGGATGGGCCGCATCCGGGGGCCGAGATACGAGAACATCGACTCGGTCATGGCGGCCATGACCTCGGGATGCACCCCGGTGGGGCCCGGGAGGAAGTTCCGGCCGAATGTCATGGCCCGAACCTATTGCCTCAGGGGCCGCCCCGGCAAGTTGAACAGAACCCGCTGTTCGACCACATTCCGGGCGTTCCTCGCTCCCCCTTCAGGAGTAGCCGATGTCCGATACGTTCTCCCGCCGGTCGTTTCTCGGCGTCGCGGCCGCCGCCGTGGTCGTCCCGAAGGCCGATTCGGTCAGGTTTCCGGCCCCGGCCGTGATCCGTACCCGGGTGGCCCGGTTCGTGGCGATTTCGTCGGCCAACGGGATCCGGGGCGTGACCCGGGCGGTGGAACTGATGAAACAGGGAACCGATACGCTGGACGCCGGGGTCGAGGGCGTGAAGATCCAGGAACTCGATCCGGAGGACATGTCGGTTGGCTACGGTGGACTGCCGAACGAGGAAGGGGTCGTCCAGCTCGACGCGAGCTGCATGCACGGCCCCACCAAGCGGGCCGGCGCCGTCGCTTGTCTTGAGGGGATCAAGACGCCCAGCGAGGTGGCGCGGCTGGTCCTCAAGTACACCAACCACATACTCCTGGTGGGTGCGGGGGCCAAGAAGTTTGCGCTCTCCTACGGGTTCAAGGATGAGGATCTGCTGACGCCCAAATCGCGGGAGGTCTGGCTCAGGTGGCGGGCCAACCGCGGTCACGAGGACGACTGGGTGGACGTTGGGCCGAACGATCCGATCGGGGTCCGGCCGACCGGGACGATCAACATGAACCTGATCAACGACAAGGGCGAGATCTCGTCGATCACCACCACGAGCGGGCTCGCGTTCAAGATTTCGGGTCGCGCGGGGGACTCGCCGATTGTCGGCGCCGGGCAGTATACGGACAACACCATCGGCGCGGCGGGCTCCACCGGGCTGGGCGAAGCCAACATCATGTCGTGCGGCGGATTCCTCACGGTGGAGCACATGCGGCAGGGCATGAAGCCGACTGACGCGGCCCTTGCGTCGCTCAAGCGGGTCCTGGCGCTCACCCCGCCCCGGCTTCTCGACGCCCAGGGCAGGCCCAAGTACCAGCTCGACTTCTATGCGCTCAACAAGGCCGGCGAGTACGGCTCGGCCGCGTTCTTCCCGTCCACGTATGCGGTGAACGACGGCGCCGACGGCAAGGTGCTGGACACGGCCTACATGTTCCCGAATCCCCAATGAGGCTGCGGGCCGCCCTCCTCCCGCTCCTCCTGGCGAGCTCCTCCGCCGCGGCCCAGGCGCCGTGGAAGTCGAGCTATTTCCCCTATGTGCTCGGCAACCCCGCCGACGGCGCCATGCTGGTGCTCCGGTGGCAACGGACCCGGAACGCGCCGTATTTCCTCTCCCAGAGCGATACCGCCGACGTCGTAAACCCGATCACGTTCGCCGGCACCGCGTCGGTCGAAGCCGGGATCGGAACGTTAGGCAGCCGTTTCGGGCGGGTGGAGCTCCGCGGTCCCGGGCTGGTCCATGGCTGGCGGGTCCGCGGCCTCGCGAGCGCGGAGCGGCGGGCCAGGTTCGGATACTACGGGCTGGGCGGTGATGTGGAGCAGGCCGAGTCAGCTATCGCCCCCAATGGCGATGGATTCCGGGTCCGCCGAAATCGGTACTACTTCCAGGGCGAGGCGACCCGGACCATCTCGGGCCCGTTTCGCTTGGCGCTGGCCGCGACGCTCGACCGAACCGAACTCGATCAGCTATCGGGCCAGACTCTGTTCAGAGCTGAACACCCAGGCAACTATCGGGGCACCGACTTTACCGTCCGGCCCGCCCTCGTGCTGGACACCCGCGACTATGAGGCCACGCCGTCCAAGGGCGTGCTGCTGGAGGCGGGGGTCGGATTCGGCACCGGGCGGGAACCAATGACCGTCGAGGATACCAAGAGTCTCTACGGCTTCGGCTACTTCCACTTCCGCGGGTACGTCTCACTACGCGAAGGGACGGTGGTGGCGGTGCGGGCCCTGGTCCGGAGCATGGAGACGGCGGCGCCGCTCAGCGCCCGCTACACCGTGCCCGGGTGGGAACGCGAGTTCGGTCTGGCCGGCTGGGATGGTCACCGGAGTTTTCCCGAGGGAGCGCTCGCCGGGACCGACTTCGATCTCGCGACCTTCGAGGTCCGCCACGATCTTCTCGACGTCGGTGACCTTGGTGCCGTTACGTTGATCGCTTTTGCCGACTACGCTCACGTGTCGGACAATCGAGCCCATTTCCGGACCGAAACCGATCAGTGGGGCGGGGGCGGGGCGGTCGCGATTCGGATCCTCCGCTCGGCCCATCTCACGATGAATTTTGCCGGCGGGAAGCACGGCTTCAACTTTTCGATGGGGACCAACTGGGGTTTCTGACCCGGAGGATCTCCCGGAGCGTTGTTTCCCCCTTGTCCCGGGCGTACCACCGGCGGACTTCGGCGTAGCGCTTGTCTTTCGGCATGGTGTCCTTGTTGGCCATGACCCACGCCTGAATTTCCGATGGCCGCGGACCCCAATGGCCCAGTTCCTGGAACTCGGCGTCGAGGCTGATCACGATCGGGATCGATCTTGACCCGTTGGTGAGATACCGATCCATCACCTCCAGGTATTGGTCCCGCGGCAGGATTCGCAGCTCGAGCCCGGGCACCGCCTCGGCCAGCTTGGTCACGACCGGAACGAGATTGGCCGCGTCACCGCACCAGTCTTCGGTGATGACCAGGAATTTGAGCCCGGGGATCTTTGCCGCCGCCTTCAGGGCCCACTCGGGCAGGACGACGTGATTGTAGACCCCTTCCCAGAGGCCCCTCTGGTCCATGTCTGGAGCGAAGAAGGCGCTCCAGGAGAGCCCCTCCTGCCACAGCGATCGGAAGTCCAGTCGACTGAGCATCACGATCCGTGTTTTGGTCCGAAGAAATCCCGGCAAAGCGTTGAGCTACGCCCGAAGATAGCCGCAGTTCGCTAGATTCGGCCCGCGATGACCCTACCTGGCCCCGTCCCCCGCCGAAAAGACGCGATCGCGACCCGCGAGCGGCTGATGCGCGCGGCACTCGAGCTGTTCACCAGCGAGGGGTATCGCGCCACCACCACGCTCGACATCGCCGGTAGGGCCCGGATAGCGGAGGCAACGATCTACCGGCACTTCGCCGGGAAGCAGGCGCTCTTCAACGAAGTCTATCGCGACGCCCTCCGGTTCGGCCTGTCGATGGTCCGTCCCCCCGAAGGCGAGCGGCCGCCTCCGGTCCGCGAGCGGCTGGCGCGGGCGGCCCGCCGAGTACTGGAGCAGGCCCAGAAGGACCCCGCGGTGGTGTTGATGTTGCTCCGGAGGCCTGACGGCGTGACCCTCGACGAAACGACCCAGCAGGCCGCCCGCGACTTCCGCGAGGCGGTCACCCAGATCGTGGCCTCGGGCAAGCAGGAAGGGACGATCCGGCCCGGCTCAGCCGATCTTTGGGCGACGGTCTGGCTGGTGCTGCTGGCGTTCGTGACGGAACGGGTGGCCGCCCGGGAATGGACCCCGGATCACGCCGGCGCGACGGGCACGCTCGAGGCGGCCTGGACCGCGATCGCCTATCGTCCGTCGGAGCCGGGATGATGGGTGGGCTCGCGGAGATGGGCCGGAGCATTGGCCCAGCTGGGTTGGCGAACCCGCCCTCCGCCTAACGGCCTGACCTCGATCTTGCCCTCCCGCACGTAGGCCAGTGCCCTGGTTCCCCAGCGGCAGCCATCGGTGGCGCCGTCCGCAAGGGCCGTCTCCTCACCCGCATCAGAGAGGACGCAGAGCCCGCCGGCCCGACAGGCGCGGATGGCCCCGAACGCCGGCGTGCCGACCCGGTCGTAACTCAGCGAATCCGCCCTCGGCCCCGCCGCCACCGCCGCCAGCTTGCTCGGCCCCAGGGCCACGGTCATGACCCCGGCGGGCGTGACCATGGCCACCGTATCGCTTCCGGGAAACCAGCCCAGCCGGGTCGGCGTTGCTGCGAGGGTCACCGTCCGCTCCGTTCCCCCAATCAGGTCGAAGATCACCAAATCCCCACCGTCCGCTCCGCCGCCCTTCCGAACGTAGGCCAGCAGCCCGCCCGACGGGGCAAGCTTCGGAAGCGATTCGACAGCCCGGGTAAACGTCAGCTGGTGGAACTGGCCCCCCTCGGCCGGAGCCACGAAGAGATCGGTGGCTCCGTCGGCGCCTTCGCCCACGACGACGACAATCGGTTCCTCCCCAGGTTTGAGGCGGTTGCTGATCGGGGTCACCCCGCACGCCGCCGCGAGGACCAGCCAGATCAATCGCTTCACGGCTTGGCCACGTCGAGCAACCACCAGCCGTTGGGATCCACTTCGACCTGCGGGGTGCCCTCACCATCCCAATGCGACACGGTGCGGGCCGTCTTGCCCATCATTGGAACCCGGATGGTCCGTCCCGTCAGGCGGATCTCGAGATTGGGAAGGCGGTATCGGCCCCACTCCGGCTTCTGCACCTGGGTGAGTTCGATCACCAGGTGGCCGCCCTCGAGCGCGGTGGTGACCTTGATGACCGGATAGCCGGGCTGGGTCAGCGCCTGGGTGAAATACCAGGTGAGGTCGTAGCCGGCCTCCTTCGACATGATCTTCGCCAGATCGGCCGAGAGCGCGTTCCCGTGCTCATGGGTTCGATAGTAGGTCCTGAGCCCGCGGAAGAACGCCGAGTCACCCATCAGGCCGCGGAGGGTGTGAAGGACCCAGGCGCCTTTGGGATAGTTGTTGCTGTTGAGGAGGCCGAGGAGATCGGTGGCCTTGGGGTCGATGATCGGGCGTTCCGTGGCCGGCGAGGCGATCACCGTGGCCTTGGCCTGGGCCATCGCGTTCCGGAGCGCACTATCGCCCCCGATGTGCTCGCTCCAGAGCGCCCCGCCATAGGTGGCGAATCCCTCCGAGAGCCAGAGATGATGCCAGTCGCGCTCGGTGGCCGCGTCGCCGAACCACTGGTGCATCGTTTCGTGCGCCACCGTCCCGGCCGAGAGCTGCTTTCGCTGATAGCCGCTCTCATCATAGAAGATGACGGTGCTGTTCTCCATCCCGCCGAAGATGGTGGAAGTCTCGACATGCCGAAGTTCGCCGTAGGGGAATGGCGCGATCAGCTGGCTGAAGTAGTCCACCATCGCCGACGCGTCGGCAAACGGCCCGTCCACCGCCCAGGCCGAGTCGGCCGGGTAGGTGTAGACCGAGACGGGGACGCAGCGGACCGGGCACATCGCCGGCTTGAGCTGGGTTACCGCCAGCCGAGCGGCGCCTAACACCATGGTGTAGACCGGAATCGGCTGATCGATCGTGAACCGCCACCGGGTGTATCCGCCCCCGATGTCGTCCTTCCCCTGAAGGGCTCCGTTGGCCACCACCGTCAGATCGCCGGGCGCCTCGATGGTCCACGCCACCGTCGCCTTGTCGGCCGGATGATCCTGCGTCGCGAGCCACTTCCGCGCCCGGTTGGGCCAGTTGTCGGCGAAGATCTTCCGGTCCGGCCCGCTCCCGCGCTGGACCAGGCCGTCATCCTGTTCCCCGCTGCCTCGGCGCCCTGCCCGAACAAACTTGGGCGGATGGCCGTCGTACTCGATCCGGGTGGTGGCCTTGAGGGCGGTGCCGGGCGGAAGGGTCACGAGCAGCAGATCGCTGCCAGCCCTCCGCCACCGGGCTCGTTGGCCGTTCAGCGTGAGCGAAGCAATCCGGTAGGACGAATCGAGATTGATCCGGATCGGCGCGCGGCCGATCAGCCTCCAGTCGGTTCGCACTGCCGCCTGAAACCGGGAGCCCGAATCGGCTAGCCGGATCCATACGTCGTAGTGGACTGCGTCGTGGGCCGGCCGCTCGGCGTCGTGCCGGGCCGCGAGCGGCGCCACCTGGGCGTTCGCTCCCGTGGCCACAACCACCAGGCCTGCCGCCACGATCTGATTTAACCGGCGCATTGGGTGCTCCGTGCCGCTACTTGGCGAGGTTGGCGGCGAGGAAGCCCTGGATTTTTACCCAGGCCTTCTCGACCTGATCGGTATCCGAGCCCTTCCGGCCCGGCTTCAGGAACCCGTGCCCCGTGCCCGGGTAGCTGTCGGCGGCGAACTTTTTCCCCAGTTGGTTCATGATCTGCCCGACCGAGGGAAGCATGCTGTTGATCCGGCCGAACGCGGCGGTAATTCCAGCACCGGCGCCTGACCCGGCTGTGTCCTTCCGCTCCGGATAGGCAACGTAGGCGCGGACCGAGTCACCGCTGGTCTTCTTCACCCAGACCCACTCGCCGTGCGTGGTGACCTGGGTCCGAACCGGCCGCAACGGCCAGCAGTCCGACCGCGAGATGGGAAGCAAGACCACGACGTCCGAGCGGCATGGAGAACCTCACTGGCTTCTGCTAGAGGAAAATGCGGGACAACGCTTCCGCGAATTCGGTCATCGACTGGAACCGGTCCTTTGGATCGAGCTTGAGGGCCCGGTCGATCGCCTGATCCAGCGCGGCCGGAATGCCCGGCGCCACCGACGAGAGCTTCTTCGGCTTGCCCGTGAGGTGGTTGAGCATCGTTTCCTGCGCGTTGGCGCCGGCGTAGGGTAGCTCGCTGCTCAGCAGTTCGAAGGCCAGCACACCGAGCGCGTAGATGTCGCTCCGGTGGTCGATCGCCTTGCCGCGGATCTGCTCCGGGCTCATGAACTCAGGCGTGCCGAGGACGATGCCGGTAGCGGTCAGCCGGTTCAGTTCGGTTCCGGCGATGCGTTCCTTGGCGAGCCC
>JAYUZK010000112.1:0-5218 GCA_043751835.1 Gemmatimonadota bacterium
GCGGTGGTGGGCCGTTGGCTGGACCCGTCAGGATGACGCATCCCCTGGGGTCGGAGGTCGCGCGGCCGGCCAGGGCTGGGTCGGCCGCCAGGGCCTGCTGCAGGCGGTCTTCCCCGTCCGGGCCGGGCCGGGTGGCGGCGTCAAGAAGTACGGGCCTCAGGAATGGGTCGGTCATCGCGGCCAACGGTAACCCCGCGTGGCCGCCGGGCCGCCGTCTTTTTTCTGCGGATGGTACCGTTTTCGTTCACGCGAGCAGAGTCGGCGAGCTCTTTGGGTTCATCGCGCCACCGGCCCGGCCGTCTCGATCCGATACCCGCCCTGACGATCCACGATCACCGTCACGGTTCCGTCCAAGTCCGTGCGGTAGACCTTCCGGCCATGGGTCTGGTAGTACCGCAGGGTCCAGGGATCGGGATGGCCGTAGGAGTTGTTGGCCCCAACGCTGATCACGACCACCTCCGGCTTCGTCCGGTCGAGCCAGCCCGGCGTCACCCCGTTGCGGGCCCCGTGGTGAGCGGCTTTGAGGACATCCACATCGGGGATCTTGCCGCCTTCCAGCCAGGCGTTCAACTCCTCCGCCTCGCTGTCGCCGGTGAGCAGGGCCCGGAACGATCCGCGTTCCACCAGCACCGCCAGGCTGCTGTTGTTCTCCGTGGCGCCTTCCAGCAATGTGGGAAACACCGTGATCCGGGCATCTCCGAGCAGGATCGGCTCCCAAGGGGCGCCCGGGTGCGGGATGTGCTTGTCACGGAGCCACGAGTCGACGTTCTGGGCGTTGGTGTTGGCGGGCGCGAGGCCATTGGCGAGGTAGCGGCCCACGGGGAAATCGGCGAGGACGGCATCCATGCCGCCGATATGATCGTCGTGGTTGTGGCTGGCAATGGCGGCGACCAGCGAATCGATGCCATAGTCGGCCAGGACCTGCACGATGTCGTCGCCCCGGCCGGCATCGACCAAGACCGTCTGCCGACCGAGCGTGATCAGAATCGCATCGGCTTGGCCGACGTCGAGGAACCGGATCTGGAGCTCGTCTGATTCAGCAACGGGCTGCGGGGCTGAACTCGGGAACCCCACCAGCAAGCGGCCCCCGACGGCCAGGGCACCGATGAAGCGGCCAAGTCGCGCCACTACCGCACCCACACGGGGATCCGGTAGTACACCACTCCGTCCTTCCGGAGCTCGAGCGTCAGCGTCTCGGGATGCGCCCGCCGGACCTCGACGTCAATCGTCTCCCCCGTGCCCATGACGGTTACCGCCGGCCGCTCCGTCGCCTGCGAAGCCGGCAGCTCGGCACCGTCCTTGGCCACCGGACGCCAGGTCTGTTCGGTCGAATCGCTGAGGAGCCGGATCCGGTAGAGCGAGGTCACCGCGATGCTGATGAATCGGAGCCGATGGGTGACGCCGGCGCGGAGCATGATCGGACCCACCGCCCGGGTGCCGTCCGGCGCCTCCCGCGGCTCGAGGCCGTCGTTGGCGATGATGAGCAGCCGCTCGGTCGTATCGCGGCGGTCCATGCCGGGGGGCAGGACGAGGAGGGCGCCGAACAGTCCGCCGGCGAGCTGAACCGCTTCGTCAGAATGGGTGTGGTAAATGAACGTCCCGGCACGGGGTGGCGTTAGGCGGACCGTGAACGAATCGCCCGGCGCGATCAGCGGCGCCATTCTCTTCCCCGCCCCGCTCCAGCCGGCCACGCCGTCGAAGTAACTCTCGAGTTCGAGGCCGTGCCAGTGGACCGCGGTCGGGCGGCTGGTCAGGTTGCTGACCATGATCTCGGTCGGCTCATGCTGATGGAGCACGAGGGTCGACCCCGGCCGAAGCGCTGAATCGGCGGCAGGCCGCATCGTTGCTTCCTGCAGGACGTAGCTCAGGGCCGGCGGGGCGCCGGCAGCAACGCGGGGCTCGGTGATGAACAGGCGAAGACGGCTGGCAACGGCCGCTGGAGCCGGATGACGCACCGACCCGGCACGGTCCTTCACCGTGACGGCAATCACGAGGCCGGACATCACGTCCTCGACCCGGGCATGGGACATCGGAGCCCCCGACCTCAGGCGGAGCGAGGTCGCGATGTGGCCGATCATGTGACAGTGGTAGAGCCAATGGCCCGGCCGGCTCGCCACCCATGTGAGGGTGGTCGTCGTCACCCGCGCCATCGATTCGGTGACGGCCTCCCGCCGGGCCGCCGGCGCATAGAGCGTGTCGGCCAGCAACGTCCCCTTGCTCAGGACGGTGAAGAAGAACCCGTGGAGATGCATCGGGTGGAAATGGTCGCTGGCGTTGATCACCCGCCAGTGGACGGTGTCGCCTACGGCGTAGGTCGCCGGCTCGGCGTTGGGCCAGGAGCGGCCGTTGATGGCAAAGACCTGGAAGTGGTCGTCGGGAAATCCCGCCGCCTTGACGGTGTCGTCGTAGGCGGAGATCACCATCACCCGTTCGTGCGTCCGCGGACCAGCCGCCGTGGAGTCAACCACGAACGCGCCGACGAGTTGCGAGTCGAGATAGCGGCCGATTTCGCGCCCGCTGGTCCCGGTCCGTCCCCGGTACATGTAGGTACCGGGTGTCACGGCCCGGAAGGAACACCGGAATCGCCCGCCCCGCTGAACCGCCCGGGCGCCAAACCGTCTCCCGAACCTCGAGGGCGAGCGATCGGGTATTGCCGACGAGCCGGCCTGCGGGAGGATGGTTGTCGTTCAACCGAGCGGGCTGCAACAGCGCGACCCCCTGCATGGCCAGCGCCGAGGCCTTCATTGTCGCAGCCGCGACTACGGCTTCCGGGTGAACACGGCCCCCTCGCTGTAGGGCGACGCGAACGGCGCCCCCCGCACCTCCAGGACCGGCACCCGCGCCTTGGGATCGACCCGGAACAGCGCGAAAGTGGAAAGCCCCGGCGTGCGCGTCGTATTCCAGTCGATCCGGAAAGTGTCAAAGTGCCAGTGCTCCATCCGGCCCCACTGCTCGGCGCTCCGGCGGAGCACCAGCGCGTTGCCGTCCTGCTCGATCCGGACTTCTCCGTAGAACGGGTTGTCATAGGTCCCGGTGTACCGGTCCAGCGCCAGCGAGGGACGCGTGCCGGTCACGCGCTCCGCATCGAGGGCGGCACGGGCGGAGTCGCCCCGCTGCTGGGCCTGGCGCGACTGAGCCAGGTAGATGGCGCTCCAATCCCGGGCCGGTGCGCCGAGGAGCAGGTCGATGATCTTGTAGGTCAGGGCGTTCTGAAGATTCTGGCCGTCGGTGTTGGTGAGCACCACGACACCCACGTCCGCCTCAGGAATCCACGCCATCTGCGACAGCATGCCGTCGATCCCGCCGCCGTGGGACACCAGTTTCTTCCCGTAGTAGTCGCGAAGCCAGAGGGCCAGGCCGTAGGTGTCGAAGTGCACCATCGGCATCAGACTGTCCCGGCCGGTCCCGGCAATCATCTGCGGGGTCAGCATCTCGTCGTGATATTTCTTGCTGAGGAGCCGGGTGCCGCCAAAGACCCCGTCGCGGAGGTGGAAGCGGACGTACTGGGCCATCTCCTGCACGTTGGAGTTGATCGAACCGGCCGGCCCCACGTTGTCGATATTGCGGTAGGCGATCGCCACTGGTTGGCCGTTCACGCGTGCGTGGGGCGTGGCGACATCCGGCTGACCGGCCAGGTCCTTGGTGCTGGTGTTGGTGGTGGTCATGCCGAGCGGTACGAAGATTCGCTGTTTCACGAAGGCGTCCCAGCCCAGGCCTGAGACCTTGCCGGCGATTTCGCCGGCCGCGAGGAACATGATGTTGTTGTACCCGAACATCGAGCGGAAGCTGGTGCTCGGCGGCAACTGGATCGCGCGGCGGAGAACCTCGTCCCGCCCGAAGCCGCTGCCCATCCAGACGGCGTCGCCCCGGAAGTAGCCACTCCGGTGGGTCATCAGATCACGCAGGGTGAGTTCGCGGGTGATGTACGGATCGGAGACCGCGAACGCGGGCAGATATTTCATCGCCTTGTCGTCGAGGTTCAGCTTCCCCTCGTCCTGGAGCATCCCGATCGCGGTGGCTGTGAACGACTTCGAGTTGGAGCCGATGGCAAACAGGGTTCGCTCGTCGACCTTGTCGGCCTTGTTCACGTCGCGCAGGCCGAAGCCCTTGGCGTAGATGACCGAGTCGTGCCGGATGATGGAGACTGCCAGGCCGGCGACGCCCCACTCCTGGCGGGCCTTCTCGATGTAGGCGTCGAGGCCGCGGAGAGGATCGGCCTGCTGGGCCGCAAGCGGGGAGGCCAGCAGGAGAATCGGAAGGAGCTGACCACGTCGTGATGGGGTTCGCCGATGCATGGATTTCTCCCAGACAGGATTGGAGGGGCTGGAGCGTCGAGCCTAAGTGGTAAGCCCGGAATGCCAGGTCCGCAAGCACGCCCCGCCGGGCCACAGCACTCCGGCCCATCGACCGGAAGGCGCGCCCGCAGACGGACATCTATCTCACCGCTATCGAACTGGTCATCGTCGATCGCCCGCTGAGTGCCGAGATCACGCGGGTCCTGGACGCCGGCTATCTGCGCGGCGCCGACTGCTGGCATCTGGCAACGGCCCTCTTCCTCGCTCCCGATCCAGGCACACTCACCTTCGTCACGCTCGACGCCCCCCAGCGAAAGGTCGCCAAGGCGCTGGGCTTCAAGACCTGACGACCGAGCGCGCCACTTGGGGCCTTTCGGCGCCGCGCCGGCAGGCCCATGTTATAGGACACGCGGTGGGCTAGACGGCAGACACCAACCACTGGAGGCACCATGCTGGAATTCGATCGTCCCGCGCATCGGCGCGGCTTTGTAGGGCGGGTCGCCGGGATGGCGGCCGCGCTGGGGCTGGGCCAACTGATTCCACGAAGCGCCGCCGCCGAGTCGGCGCCGCGCGGCACGGGAGCCGATGCCGCCTACGAGGCCTGGCTCAGCAAGATCACCGGCAAGCACAAGATCGTGTTCGACGCCCCGGAACCGAATGGCGGCATGCCCGTGGTCTGGCCCCGGGTGTGGCTCGACACGACGAACGGGAACTATGGCACCACCGACGCCCAGAACAGCGCGGTCGTGATCCTCCGCCACGGCGCCATCGGCTACGCCCTGAACGACGCCATGTGGGCCAAGTACAGCCTCGGCGCCGTGTTCAAGATCAACGACGGGGCCACTCCGGCGACGAAGAACGGCTGGGTCAAGCCGCTCCCGCTCCCGCTCCCGGGCACCGGAATCGAAGCGCTCGCGGCCAAG
>JAYUZK010000113.1:0-16491 GCA_043751835.1 Gemmatimonadota bacterium
TGCTCCTCTTCCGCCGCGAGTTCTCGTTGGGTTTTCGCGAAGGCGTCTCGGAGGTCCTTGAGACCAACCTTGAGATCGAGCAAGGCATCGTGGAGGCCCCGCGCCTCCCGGCGCGAGGCCCCCGCCGCAAACAGTTGATCCAGCCGGGCCTTGAACTCGTCAGTCCCCATATGGGATCAAAGTGTATCCCCCGGTGGTATGTTTGGGAACCGTATGCGGGACTCCTTCGTTCTCGTCGCGCTCTCGATCCTGGCCGGTTGCGGTGTATCCGACCGTGGCACCCGCTGCGGAATCGCGGCGTTGGCCGGGCCGACTCTCCTGCTCGAAGAATTCACCAAACCTGGGCACACCCTCGCCTCGATCCCTGAAAAGATGCCGGAGGTCCTCCCGGTCCGGATGGTGGCGGGCCAGGCTCAGAGGGGTTTGGTCGGGAAGACCGACTCAGGCTGGGTGGTCGGGGTCGATGGTCCACTGCCCGATAAGGTTCTTCCGGGTTTCGGCGTGTTGGTGGTGGATCCGGTGAAGGGGGCCCAGGGCGTCCTGCTCTTCCCGGGTCGGCCGATTCCAGGCGCTCCGCTCCTCGGGAACGTCCATCTCGCGAGCCGCCGGGTGGTGCCCTTGATCGCCCTTCAAGCCCCGGTCGCGGGTTTCGAAGACGCCAACTGCCCGCTCTTTCCCGATTCGCTCGCGCGGTGACCACCGACCTTCCCAGGATCGTCCACCTCGCATCCGGAAGAGAATGGCGGGGCGGGCAACGACAGGTACTCCTGCTCGCGCGGGCGTTGGCCGAGCGGGGCGTCGACCAGGTCGTGGTCACGACCCGCGGATCGCGGCTCGCCGACGAACTGATTGCCGCGGGAGTTCCCGTTCGGCAAGCTGGATGGCATCGCGGCCTCTCGTTCAGGGCCGCTGCAGCCGGACTCGTCGAAGCGAGTCGGCGACCGTGCCTCCTTCATGCCCACGATGCCCACGCCCTGACCCTGGCCGGCCTGATCGCTGCCGCGACCCGTCAGCCGTTCCTCGCGACCCGGCGGGTCGATTTCCATCTCCGCCGGGCGGGGTTCTGGCGCCGGGCCAACCGCCTCATCGCGATCTCCGAGGCCGTTCGCCGGATTCTGGTCGAGGATGGCATCGATCCCGCCCGGGTCGTCGTCGTCCACTCCGGGATCGACGTCTCGGCTACCAAAGGGACCGGTGAGCAGCCCATTCGCGGGGAACTCGGGCTGCCGATTGTCGGCCCGTTGGCTGTCGCGGTCGGCTCGCTGGTCGGCCACAAAGACCACCTGACGCTGGTTCGGGCGGCGGCGAACTTGCGCCATAGCCATCCGGGGCTGCACTGGGCCATCGCTGGCGAGGGCCACCTTCGCGGCAAGCTCGAGCAGGTGATTCGCGACCTCAACCTCCGGTCGGTCATCCATCTGCTAGGCCAAGTCGCCGATCCACTCCGCCTGATCCGGGACGCCACCGTGTTCGTGATGAGTTCGAAAGAAGAAGGCCTTGGCACCTCCGTCCTCGACGCGATGGCGATCGGCACGCCGGTCGTTGCCACCTTGGCCGGTGGAATCCCGGAGATGCTGGAGGGCGGCGCCGGCATCCTGGTCCCGCCCAGTGATCCCGAGGCCCTCGCCGCCGGCGTCGCCCAAGTTCTCGACCGGCCCGAGATTGCCGCTTGCCTGGCTGAAACGGCCTCGAAACGAGTGGCCCTCTTCTCCGCCGACGGGATGGCACAGGGGGTGCTGCAGGTGTATCGTTCCATCGTCATAGAACGTTGACGGCGAATGATTTACGTGTGTATTCCAAGCCACAACGAAGCCGACACCATCGGCCTCGTCCTGTGGAAAATCCGAAAGACCTTCGAATCGCTCGGCAGGGAGTACCACCTGATCGTGGCGAACGACGGCTCTACCGACCACACCCAGGAAGTACTCGACACCTACGCCAAGGTGATGTCGCTCACGGTCCTGACCGAGCGGACTCGGCGGGGCTATGGTGCCACCATCGAGGCCCTGCTCCGGCAGGCTCTGGAGATGTCGGACCGGCCCAAGCGGGACGGCGCCATTTTGATGCACGGCGATTTCGGCCACAGCCCTGAGACCCTCGCGGATTTCGTCCGCAAGCTGGACAGCGGCGCCGACCTCGTGATCGGCGAGGCGACGATGGACCCGTCATGGGAACGGAACTACCGGTGGGCCCGCCGCTGGAGCGCGTTCGTGCTCGGTCGAAGCATTCGGGTGCCCGGCGTGAAGGACCCGACGTCCGGGTTCATCGGCTTCCGGCTCGCGGCCCTCCGGCCGGTCTTCCAGACCGAACCGACCCTTACGGCGGACGGTTGGGCCGCCAACGCCGAACTGGCCGGACGGGCCGCCGTGCACGCCAGACGGGTGGAAACCGTCACCTTCACCGAGCGACACGATCTCAAGTCGCGGGCATCCCGGGTGGTGCCGTGGCCGGCCGCACGAGCCGTCTGGAACGCCGGTGGTGCCGTCCGCCGCGCGGTCGCCGCGGAAAAGGCAGCACCTCGGGCCGGCAAGCGGCGCGAGAAAGGGGCTTCGGTCGGATGAACCTGCTGGTGTCGCTGACGTCGCTTGTCCTCGCCGCCACCGCGGGCCCCGGCACGCCCACCAGCTACCCGTTCAAGGTCGGCGAGCGGCTCGACTTTTCGGCCAAGCTCGGGATGCTCAAGCTCGGACAGGCCTCGATGAACGTCGCCTCACTCGATACGGTCCGCGGCGAACCGACCTTCCTCTTCCGGTTCCGGCTCGAGGGCGGCAACTTTCTGTTCCGGATCAAGAACGTCATCGAGTCGTGGACCACCGTGGACGGCTTCCGGTCCCTCCGCTTCAAGAACGACAACTCCGAGAACGATCGGAGCTACCTCCGCGAGTACGACATCTTCCCCGATTCCGGCTTCTATCGCCAGAAGGGGAAGGAAGGCCAGCAGCCGACCCCGAAGCAGCCGCTCGACGACGCCTCGCTCCTCTATTTCGTGCGGACGACGCCCCTTGAGGTCGGTCAGGTCTACCGCTACGCGAAGTATTTCATCAACGAGAAGAATCCCCTGATCATCCGGGTCTTGAAGACCGAGATGATGGACTTGCCGGACGGCACCAAGGCGGACTGTCTGGTGCTGAACCCTGTCATCGACGACAAGGGCATGTTCGCCGACCGGGCGGACGCCCGGCTCTGGATCACCAACGACGCCCGCCGGATCCCGGTCCAGATCCGCTCCCGCTACAGCTGGGGCACCGTCACGCTGCGGCTCGAAAAGATGACCGCGGTTTCGGGCGACAAGTGAGCGCCGGCGAGGCGGACCGCAGCCGGGTCCGTACGGTCCCGATCGGACTCCGCCACAACAAGGTCGACTCTTCGTTACTGGCGACGCCGCCCGGCCCCGATCGGGATTTCGACGCGTTCCTCGCTTCCCTCCCCGACACGCTCGCGGCCCGCGATCTCCGGCTCGTGATCGAACGAACCAGGCAAGCCCGCACCAAGGGCGCGGCCGTCGTGCTGCTGCTGGGCGGCCACGTCATCAAGGTCGGACTGGGGCCGCTGGTCGGGCGGCTGATCGACGAGGGCCTGGTCGGCCACGTCGCGATGAATGGCGCGGCGGCGATTCATGATTTCGAATTGGCCGCCTACGGCGGCACGAGCGAAGACGTTGAAAGCGGATTGGCGGACGGTACTTTCGGCATGGCGGAAGAAACCGGCCGCGACATGAATACCGCGATCACCCAGGCCGCGGCACGGCACGAAGGCCTTGGTCAGGGCTTGGCCAACGCCCTGCTCGGCATGGACCCGCTCCCGGGTCGCGACGTCAGCATTCTCGTCCGCGCCGCCCGGCGCCAGGTTCCCGTCACGGTGCACACGGCGATCGGCGCGGAGATCACTCATCAACATCCCATGGCCGACGGGGCCGCGATCGGTGCGACAAGCCTGCGTGACTTCGACCGCCTGGCCGGCTCGCTCCCGCGACTCGATCAGGGAGGCGTGGTGATGAACTGGGGTAGCGCCGTCATGATGCCCGAGGTCTTCCTTAAAGCCCTCACCGTTGCCCGCAATCTCCACCAGGGCAAGCCGGCCGGGTTCCTGGCCGCCGACTTCGACATGATCCGCCACTACCGGCCGCTCATGAACGTCGTCCGCCGCCCGACCCGCGGCAGCGGCGAAGGCGTCCAGATTACCGGCCATCACGAAATCATGATGCCGCTCGTGGTTTGGGGCGTGTTGGGGAAGGACGCCAGCTAGCGCGAACAGGCGGAGGCCGTCTTTCGGCCCCCGCCTTCGCGTTCCATCACTCCGAGCTTACGCCGCGTCAGGCTTTCGGCGGAACGTGTCTCGGATCGTGTCGGCCGTGGACGGACTGAGCACCCGAATCGCGGTGAAGATCAGCCAGCCAAGGAACGCAAACCAGGCGAGCTGAAAGACGATCCCAATCAGTCCGCCGACCAAGAAGCCGATGACCCTCATCCCGATCATGAAGAGGACGAAAACCCCGGCGAACCCCGCAAGACCACGGACCATGGTAATTTCCTCCGAACAAGTGGAAGCGAATGACGCAGCGGGCAGTACGGCCCACGTTTCAGAAAGTTTCGTTGGTAACGTAAGTGGCACTATTCCATGACGTTGTGATTGTCGGTGGCGGTGTCGTCGGCGCCGCCTGCGCCCGCGAGTTGGCGGGGACGGGGCGGAGCGTCCTCGTCCTCGACCCGGACGACCGGCCGGGAGCCGCTTGGCGCGCTTCGGCCGGGCTTTTGGCCCCGCAGATCGACGCTAATGAGGACGATCCGCTGTTCGAGCTTGGCATCGCGGGCCGGGAATACTATCGCGATCATGCCGGCGAACTCGCCGAGCAGGGTGGGATCGACATCGGCCTGTTCGACGGCGGCATCCTCCGGATCGCCGAGGGCGATCCGGAGGTCGTCCGCCTCAAGGCTTCGGTGGCCTGGCAGCGGCAGCACGGCCATCGCACCGAATGGCTTGATCCGGCCGAGGTTGCGAGCGAGTTCCCCTGGGTCGGCCGAACCGACGGAGCGTTGTGGGCGCCGCAGGATGGGTCGGTGTGTGCGGTGGATCTGGTCGAGGCACTCCGGGCGAGCGCCGTGCGGCGGGGAGCGACCTTCATGGCGGTCGCGGCCACCGGACTGATCCGGCAACAGGGACGGCTGACGGGGGTGCGCACCGAGCAGGGCGAGCATCCGGCCGGCAGCGTCGTGCTCGCGGCTGGAGCCTGGACCGGACGGCTGACCGAGTTGCCTCGACCCGTTTCAGTGGAGCCGGTGCGCGGACAGATGATCGCCAAGCCGTGGCCGGCCGGAATTCCGCCGGCGATCGTCTACGGGACCGCCGGGTACGTGCTGGAACGCGATGGCGAGGCCTGGTGCGGCGCCACCATGGAACACGCTGAATTCGCGGCCGAAACCACGGAGGCCGGCGTTAGGCAGATCACCGAAGCCTGCAACCGGATCGTTCCCGGCCTTGCCCCGCTCCCGACTCGGCGGGCCTGGGCCGGTCTCCGGCCCGGTACGCCCGACGGCCTCCCGATCCTCGGAGCCGAACCCACCACGCCGAACCTCTGGTATGCCACCGGGTTCGGCCGGAACGGCATCCTGCTGGCCGGGATCACGGCCGTGGCGTTGAAGCACCTCATGGACGGCGAGGCAACCTTCGAGGGCATCGAGAGCCTCCGGCCCGAGCGGTATTGGAGTCGATAGCCCGGCCGGAGCCGGGACATCCAAAGAGGCAGCCGATGGATTCCACCCAGCCGGGTGAACAGCCGATGACATCGCGTTTCACCGAGCGCCTGCTCAGCGGTCTGGTAGCGGCGGGCGTAGCGCTTCGGCTCTGGCAGTATTTCGCGGGGGCCTCTCTGGTCCTCGGTGAGATTGCACTTGCCCGCAACCTGACCGAGCGAAGTGTCCTTCGCCTCCTGGCCGAGCCGCTCAGCTTCGACCAGAACGGTGCGTATGGCTATCTGCTCATACTGAAGGCCACCATCAGTACGCTCGGCACCGGCGAACTGGCGATGCGATTTGTCCCCGCCCTGGCTGGAATGGCGGCCCTGGCTCTCTTCGTTCGATTGGCGAGACAAATTATCGCGGGTCCGCCACTGTTGGTGACGGTGGCGGCCTTCGCACTGGGCGTGCCCTTCCTCGTCTACACGGGACAGATCAAGCCTTATGGCACAATGGAAGTCGCTGTGTCCCTGGCCTATTCACACTTGGCGCTTAACTGGCTCGGGGGCGAGCCTGACCGACCAGCCATCATGCGAACCGGGATCGGCGGATTGGGTTTGCTCTGGCTCGCTCAATCAGCGATCCTCGCCGCGATCGGCGTTGGAGTGGCCCTCGCCGTGGCGACGTTGATTCGACAACGGCCGGCCGGTTTGCGGGCGCTGGCTCCGGTGCTCGGATTGTGGGGCCTCGGCGGAATCGCCTCCGTGCTGAGTTACTTCCACACGATGGACGCGGGGACGCGGGCCACCTTCCGATCGCTCTTCGTGGGGGGATACCTCCCGCCATTCCCGCACGCGAAGGCCCAAGTTGTCTGGCTCTGGCGGGTGCTCACCGAGGCCGCCGGTGGGCAGTTCCACTACTGGCTCCCTGGAGCGTTCGTCGTTGCCGTTGGCCTCGGGGCCTTCTGGCTGTTTCGACGCAATCGGGCCACGTTGCTCATTCTCCTTGGCCCCGTCGTCGCTGCGGTATTGGCGTCGGCCGTCGGCTTCTACCCTTTCCGTCTCCACTACCTGTTCTTTGTCTTTCCCGCCTTCTTCGTCCTCGCCGGGGTGGCAGTCGATCAGGTGTGGCGGTTCCTCGGCACACGAGCGAGGCCGGCGGATTCGATCTGGATCGCCGGTTGCTTGGCCGTTCCCGTTCTCGCCCTCGTCCAGAACCCGCCGGTCTACCGGCTCCAGGAAATGAAGACGGTCCTGGCCCACGTCCGAGACCGGCGCCAGGCCAGCGACGCCATCTACGTCTACTTCGGGGCTCGCCAGGCAATTACTTACTACGGGCCCCGGTACGGTTTCACGCCGGCGGACTTTGTTGTTGGCGCTTGCCATCGAGGGCAGCCGAGGGGGTACTTTCGCGAGATCGACCAGTTCCGCGGGCGACCGCGGGTCTGGGCCCTGTTCACCCACGATCGTGGACGCCTCCGCGAGCGGGCCGAGGTTCTCAACTACCTGGATCGAATCGGGACCGTTCGCGACAGCATTGCCATCGTCGGCCCCCCGCTGCCTCCATTCTCGGTCGGAGCATTCGGCTACCTGTACGACCTGAGCGATGCGACACGGCTCGCGTCGGCTACCTCGGATAACGCACCGTTACTGCAAGAGGTGACGCCCGATCCCAGGTTCCCCTGCAGTTCCGGGCCGATCGCCGCCGAGTAGCGACGTGTCTCCCTTATCCGGTCATCGGGCCTCCAGGGCCATCTGGTCGTCCATCTCGACCCTCGGGATCGTGGTTGCGTTCGCCGCCGTTGCCCCGTCGGCCCTGGCGGGCCAGCCGGTGCCCGAGGAGATTCGACGGGAGCGCGACGAGTTCGGCCGATGGCTCAAGGACGCGCCCACCTCGCCGTACCGGGCGCTCCTGATGCAGGCCATCGGAAGTGGCATCACCCTCGGACCGGCCGCGGCCGACATTCCCCTGCCGGGCCAGGGCTTGGCCCGGATCGAGGAACGCCGCGGAGTCCCGATGCTGACGGTGGCCGGGGCGACCCAACCGATGGGACGAAACCGCATTGTGGCGTTAGGCAGCCACCGGATCGTGGCGGCGGGTCCTGCCGGACGATCGGTGGTGGTGGCTTACGGCGAGACCGCCCCCCGCTATCGGACGCCGACCTACTTCTCCTATCGGCCCGCCTGGCGGCTTCTGGTGAACCTGGCACCGCCCGCCAGACCGGCCACCGCCCGAGTGCTGGCGCCGGACGGCATCGAGGCCGAGGCCACCGAGGCCGGCACAATTACGGTGCCCCTGCCCGGGGGCGCGGTAACGCTCCGGGTCCTCCGGATCCCGGCCGCCGACGGCGAGGAGTCGGACCTCGAGATCTACTTTCGGGACGGCACCAATGACCGGGGCAGCTACCCGGCCGGCCGGTTCGTCTCTCTGGTACCGAACCCGCAAGGCGGGTTCGTGCTCGACTTCAACCGATCCCGGAATCCGTTCTGCGCCTATAACACCGCGTACCCCTGCCCCGCACCGTGGCGTGGGAACACCGTACCGATCGCCATCCCCGCGGGAGAGCAATATGACAGCAACCATTAGCCGCCTCGCCGGTCTGTCCCTGAGCCTCGGGCTGCTCACCGGCCCGGCCACCCGGCCCGACCCGCTGGCCGGATCGTGGCGCGCGGTCCTCGACCTGGCGGGCGGCCGGCTCCCGTTCCACCTCGACGTGACCGATGCCGGGGGCACACTCGCCGCCCGGATCTGCAACGGGCCGAGCTGCACGGAGTCCACCGGCATCGCCCGCAGCGGCGACTCCATCGTCGTCGAACTCGGCGACTATGCCGCCACCATCGCCCTTCGGACCCGCGGGGATTCGCTCGTCGGCACGTATCGCAACGTCGGGAACCGGGGTCCGCGAGCCATTCCTTTCCGGGCGAGTCGAGGCCGCTGGCCGGCAGAGAGCGCGGTCCCCAGCATGATCGGGCGTTGGGATGCGACCTTCATCACCGATCAGCGCACCAGCCCGCGGATTTTCGAGTTCCGTACCGGCCCGGCTGGTTTCGAAGCCACCTTCGAGGCCAACAGCGGAGACTACGGCCTTTTCTGGGGCCGGGCCGACGCCGACAGCGTCCGCGTCGCCCACTTCGATGGCGCCTTCGTTTACCTCCTGACAGGCCGGCTCGTCGGCGACACCCTGCGTGGCACTTTCCACGCTGGGGCCCGGACCCAGACCCCGTTCGTCGCCGTCCGGAGCACCGGCAAGCCCCACCTCATCCCGCCAACCGAGCTCACCCGGGCCGACACCACGGCCCCGTTCCAGTTCTCGTTCGCCGATCTCGACGGCCGCCCGGTCTCCAACACCGACGCCCGGTTCCGCGGCAAGGTCGTGGTGATCGACATCTTCGGCAGCTGGTGCCCGACGTGTCACGACGCGGCCCCGGCCCTGGTCGACATGTATCGGCGCTACCGGGACCGGGGGCTCGAAGTGGTCGGGTTCGCGTATGAAGTGAGTCCCGACAGCGCGGTGTCCAATCCACTGATTCGCCGTTTCCGGGACAAATTCTCGATCCCCTACCTTCTGCTCCGCGCCGGCATCAATGACGTCGAGGCCACCGCCGCCACGCTGCCGCAGCTCTCCGGCTTCACCGCCTACCCCACCACCGTCTTCCTGGGCCGGGACGGGCGGGTCAAAGCCGTATACGCCGGGTTCCGCGGCCCTGCAACGGGTGAGCACTACCGAAAACAGCTGGCGGACTACGACCGGATCGTCACCGAACTGCTCACCCGGTAGAAGGCTGTTCGCTGAAATCTCAAGCACAGACCGGACAACGGCTTAGAGCCGGACCCACGGGCCCGGCCTAATCTTTCCCCCGGACCGTCTCGATACTATTCTTGATGCCTCCCAGTCGGAAGTTTCATGCGTTCCAAGGAGCGCCAGTGGCGGCACCGCTCGTTCAATTGACCCGTCCCGGCGGTCCGGCCGCCAACGCGGTGCCGTTCGACCGCAAGCCGAGCTGGCTCAAGGTCAAGGCGCCGGGCGGCGGGAACTACGCTCGACTCAAGACGCTGATGCGGGACCTCAACCTCCACACCGTCTGCGAAGAAGCCCGCTGCCCCAACATCGGCGAATGCTGGGAGCACAAAGCCGCGACCTTCATGATCCTGGGCGACGTCTGCACCCGGAACTGTGCCTACTGCGCCGTGGCGCATGGAACCCCGAAGCCGTTCGATCCCGTTGAACCGGTCCGACTGGCCGAGGCCGTGGCCCAGATCGGGCTGCAGCATGTCGTGATTACCTCGGTGGATCGCGACGATCTCCCGAACGGGGGCGCCGAAGCGTTCGCCGGCTGCATCATCGAAATCAAGAAACGGCTCCCCGACAGTTCGGTGGAAGTGCTGATCCCCGACTTCAAGGGCTCAGCCGCCGCGCTGCAGATCGTGATGGACGCCCGCCCGGATATTCTCAACCACAATCTCGAAACAGTGGAACGGATGTACCGGCTCGCCCGCCCCGGCGGCCGCTACCCGCGGGCGCTCGAGCTCCTCGCCAACGCGCGGCGCATGGTGCCCGAGGGTCTCACCAAGTCGGGCATCATCCTCGGTATGGGCGAAGAATGGGACGAGCTGCTGGTGGCGATGCGGGACCTCCGCCGCTCGGACGTGAACATCCTGACGCTCGGCCAGTACCTCCGCCCATCCGATGGTCATCTCCCGATCGCCCGGTACTACACCCCGGACGAATTCACCGAACTCCGCCGGATCGGGCTCGCGATGGGTTTCGACCACGTTGAGGCCAGTCCGCTCACCCGATCGAGCTATCACGCCTGGGAGCAAGTGGACCAGGCCAAGGCCGCGAGGGCCAACTCATGACGACGACCGCGCCTGGCGGCAAGACCAAAGCGGTGGATCAGGCGATCCAGACGCTCCACCGCGCCTACCTCCGTCAGATGCTGCTGATCCGCCGGTTCGAGGAAAAGACCGGCGAGGCGTACTCGCTCGGCAAGATCGGCGGGTTCTGCCACCTCTACATCGGCCAGGAAGCGATTGCGGTCGGGGCGATGGCGGCTCTCCGTGCGGACGACCACGTGGTGACTGCCTACCGCGACCACGGCCAGGCGCTGGCCCGCGGGCTTTCGGCCCGGTCGGTGATGGCGGAACTGTACGGCAAGGCGACCGGTTCATCCGGCGGCAAGGGCGGCTCGATGCACATCTTCGACGCCGCGAAAGGCTTCCTCGGCGGGCACGGCATCGTCGGGAGCCACATTCCGCTCGCCGCGGGCGTGGCGTTTGCCCACAAGTATCGCGGTGGCGATCAGGTCTGCGTCTGCTTCTTCGGCGAGGCGGCCGCCAACATCGGCGCTTTCCACGAGACGCTCAACATGGCACAGCTGTGGGGCCTGCCGGTGATCTTCGTCATCGAGAACAACGGCTACGGCATGGGGACGGCAGTGGCCCGCGCCGCATCAGTCACCAACTTCGTCGACCGCGGCGCGGCCTACGGCATGGCGTCGGAACAGGTGGACGGCCAGAGCGTTGTCACCGTGCGAGACGCGTTCGACCGGGCGGTCGCCCGGGCCCGCGGCGGCAACCCGACCCTGCTCGAAATCAAGACCTACCGGTATGTCGGCCACTCGATGTCCGACGCGCCCCACGGCACCTACCGCTCCAAGGAAGAAGTCGATCAGTACCGGAAGAAGGATCCGATCGCGATCCTCGAGGATCAGATGCGGACCGCCGGCTACTGGGACGACGCTCGGCACCAGGCCCTCGACACCGAAGTCATGGCCGAAGTCGAGAATGCGATCACGTTCGCCGAGGAATCGCCGGATCCCGATCCGGCGGCCCTGTTCCGCGACGTCTACGCCGAAGAGGGGCGGTCCTGATGGCCACGATGACGTACCGCGACGCACTGGGCCAGGCGCTCCGCGAAGAGATGACCCGGGACGATCGGGTCTTCCTGATGGGCGAGGAAGTGGCCCAATACGACGGCGCTTACAAGGTGAGCCGCGGCCTGCTCAAGGAATTCGGACCGAAGCGGGTGGTGGACACACCGATCGCCGAGCTGGGCTTTACCGGGATCGGCGTGGGCGCCGCGATGGTGGGCCTCCGGCCCGTGATCGAAATGATGACCTGGAACTTTGCCCTCCTCGCCATCGACCAGATCGTGAACTCCGCCGCCAAGATGCGCTACATGTCGGGCGGCCAGATCGGTGTCCCGATCGTATTCCGCGGCCCGGGTGGCTCGGCCCTCCAACTCGCGGCCCAGCACAGCCAGAGCTTCGAGAGCTGGTACGCCCACATCCCTGGTCTCAAGGTCGTCATGCCGGCCACCCCGGCCGACGCCAAGGGACTCCTCAAGGCCGCGATCCGGGATGACAATCCGGTCGTCTTCATCGAAGGCGAGATGCTCTACAACATGAAGGGTGAAGTCCCGGACGATGATCAGATCGTGCCGATCGGCGTCGCCGACATCAAGCGGGCCGGCAAGGACGTCACTATCGTCTGCCATTCCAAGACCGTCGGGCCGTCACTCAAGGCGGCTGAAGCCCTGGCCGCCGAGGGGATCGACGCCGAGGTGATCGACCTCCGGAGCATCCGGCCGCTCGACACCGAGACGATCTTGAACTCCGTGGGCAAGACCAATCGCTGCGTGGTGGCCGAGGAGGGCTGGTACTTCGCCGGCGTCGGCGCCCAGGTGGTGGACACCATCCAGCGCGAGGCATTTGACTCGCTGGACGCGCCGGTCCTCCGGGTCACCGGCGCCGACGTGCCGATGCCCTACAACAAGTATCTCGAGCGGGCTGCCAAAGTGGATGCGGCGAAGATCCAGGACGCTGCCAAGAAAGTGCTGTACCGCTAATGGCCACCAAGATCGTGATGGAGGCGCTCTCGCCCACGATGGAAGAGGGGCGCCTGGTCGAATGGAAGAAGAACGAGGGCGACAAGGTCGTGGTCGGCGATGTGCTGGCCGAGGTCGAGACCGACAAGGCGGTGATGGAGCTGGTGGCGCGGGCGGCGGGAACACTCTTGAAGCGCGCGGTGCCGCCCGGAACCACGGTGCCGGTATCCGCCCTGGTCGGCTGGATCGGCACCCCGGGTGAGGCGCTGGACGGTGGAGCGCCTGCTGTACCCGCCGCGGCTCACGCCTCGGGTACTGGGCCGGGGGGGGCGGCTGCGTCGGCTGCGGCGCCGACCGTGAGTGCGCCGGCGCCGGTGCAGGCCGGTCGCGTGAAGGCCTCCCCGCTCGCCCGGAAGATGGCCGCGGACAAGGGCCTCGATCTCTCCCGGGTGGCCGGCTCCGGTCCGGACGGCCGGGTCGTGAAGCGCGACGTGGAAGCCGCTCCAATGGGTGGCACCCGGACGAAGTCCGGTCCGCCGTTCGCGGACGTGCCGCTCACCATGATCCGGAAAACCATCGCCAAGCGCCTGGCCCAGTCCATCGGCCCGATCCCGACCTTCTATCTCACCTCCGAGATCGACATGGAGAGGGCCGCGGATCTCCGCGAGCAACTCAAGGCCGTGCACGGCGACCAGGGCAAGATCTCCTTCAACGACCTCGTGGTCCGCGCCGTGGGCTTGGCGCTGGCCGAGCACACCCAGTGCAACGCCTGGTGGCAGGGCGACTCAATCCGCTACTGGAACGAAGTCCACATCGGCATCGCCGTAGCCGTGGAAGGCGGGCTCATCGCCCCCGTCATCCGGAACGCCGACCAGAAGTCCCTGTTCGAGATCGGCACTGAGGCCCGGGCGCTTGCCGCCAAGGCCCGGGAGCGGAAGCTCAAGCCCGAGGAGTACACCGGCTCCACCTTCTCGATCTCGAACCTGGGTATGTACGACATCGAGCATTTCACGGCGGTCATCAATCCGCCCGAGGCCGGGATTCTGGCCATCGGGTCCATCGCCCAGGTGCCGGCGGTGGTGAACGGGGCCGTGGTGCCGCGGAAGCGGATGCGGGTCACGATGTCCTGCGACCACCGAGTGATCGACGGCGCCACCGGCGCCGAATACTTGAAGACGCTGAAGCTGCTGCTGGAGAATCCGGCGGCGCTGCTGTAACGCTTTACCGATTCGGAGATACACCGTGGCAAACTTCGACGTCATCATCCTCGGCGGCGGCCCCGCCGGTTATGTCTGCGCCATCCGCTGCGCCCAGCTTGGCCTCACCACCGCGGTAGTGGAAAAGGAGAAACTGGGGGGCGTCTGTGTCAACATCGGCTGCATCCCCACCAAGGCGCTGCTCCACAGCGCTGCGGTGGCCAATCTCGTCTCCCACGATCTCAAGGGTCTGGGCGTCGAGGTCGGGTCGGTCAAGACGGATTACGGCGTGGCTATGAAGAGGTCCCGCCAAGTTTCCGAGCAGAACTCGAAGGGTGTCGAGTTCCTGATGAAGAAGAACAGCGTCACGGTCATCAAGGGCATGGGCACCGTGCTTGCGGGCAAGAAGGTCAAGGTGGGCGACGAGACCCACACCGCCACCAAGGCGCTGGTGATCGCCACCGGCTCCCGGGTGAAGGGGATCCCGCAGATAGGGCTCGAGATCAACAAGGCCACCGTCATCAGCTCGGACGAGGCGCTTTTCCTTGAGAAGGCCCCGGCCACGCTCGCGATCGTGGGCGCCGGCGCCGTAGGGATGGAGTTCGCCGACATCTTCAATGCATTCGGCACCAAGGTCACCCTGGTCGAGGCGCTACCCCGGATTCTTCCGATCGAAGACGCCGAGTCGTCGGACGCCCTCACCAAGAGCTTCAAGAAGCGCGGCATTGCCTTGATGGCGGGGGCCAAGGTCATGAAGGCCACCGTGGGCGCCAACGACGTTACGCTCGAGCTGGAAGTGGCCGGCAAGGCCGAGAAGGTGACCGTCGAGAAGGTCCTGATGGCCGCGGGCCGGGCCGTCAACACCGAAAACATGGGTTTCAAGGAAGCCGGCATCCAGCTCACCGACCGCGGGTTCGTCCAGGTGAATCTGGCCACCCTCGAGACCACGGCTCCCGGCGTCTACTGCATCGGCGACGTGGCGGGTCCGCCGATGCTGGCGCACAAGGGGAGCCGCGAGGGCGTGTTCGTGGCCGAGAGGATTGCGGGCCACACGCCGCATCCGATCAAGTACGACAATATCCCCGGCGTCACCTACTGCCATCCGGAGGTCGCCAGCATCGGGATGACCGAGGAGCAGTGCAAAGAGAAGAAGCTCGACTACCAGGTGGGGCGCTTCCCCTTCAGCGCCAACGGCCGGGCCCGGGCGACGAACGAGACCGAGGGCTTCGTCAAGATCATACGTGACAAGAAGTACGGCGAGATCCTGGGCGCCCACATCGTTGGCGGGCATGCGTCGGAGATGATCCACGAGCTGATCGTGGCGAGGGAGAACGAGTGCACGGTGGAGGAGGTCGATCTGGCCATCCACGCGCACCCGACGCTCTCGGAGGCGATCGCCGAGGCGGCGCTGGATTCGCTTGGCCGGGTGATGCATTCCTGATCGGAGGGCGGCATGGCCTTTCGGAAGTTCGTGGATCGGGAGGGCAACGAGTGGCAGGTGCGGCAGAGGTCCCGGAGTGAGTGGGACCTCGAGCCGGCGGGGATGAATCCCGGCCGGGCGCGGACTGTGGCGTCGCCGGGGTATGAGAAGGACCCGTATGAGTTGAGCAAGGAGGAACTGCAGTCCCTGTTGGATCGATCCGCGCCGCCCAAGAGGCGGGACGCCAAGTCGCCCTTCGGCGACTAACGGCAGGCAATTCCGCCATCTCGCGCGCGAGGTCCGCGTTGCCCCAGTCACGCTGCCCTGCCAGATTCCTCTGTTCCGACCATCTGAAGCCAGTCCCGCGGAGGTCCTTGCATGCACGACCAGTCGACTTCGTCGATCTGCTATTTCAAGGGCCAGTGGCACACCGGCCCCGTCCCGATCATGAACACCGAGAGCAACGCCGCCTGGCTCGGCAACACGGTGTTCGATGGCTCCCGCTCGTTCGAGGGCGTGGCGCCCGATCTCGATCTCCACTGCCAGCGGGTGATCCGCTCCGCCGAGGGACTGAACCTCCGCCCCACTCGCACGTGGGAGGAGATCTACGCCTTGGCCCAGGAAGGGATCGCCAGGTACCAGCCGGGTACGCCGCTCTACATCCGACCGATGTTCTGGGCCGAGTCGGGGCCGATCGCGCCGAACCCGGATTCAACCCAGTTCGCGCTGGTGATTCTCTCGCTCCCGCTCTCCGACCCCGCCAAGGGCTTCACCGCGTGTCTCTCGCCCTACCGCCGTCCGGGGCCGGAGCAAGCCCCGACGCACTGCAAGGCCTCGTGCCTCTACCCGCTCGCCGGCCTGGCGGTCACCGATGCCAACCGGCGCGGCTTCGACAACGCCGTGATGGGCGATCCGCTCGGCAACGTGGCCGAGTTCACGGCGCAGAACGTGATGCTCGGGAAGGATGGCGGGTGCCACACGCCGGTCCCCAACGGGACGTTCCTGAACGGGATCACCCGGCAGCGGGTGATTGGCTTGCTTCGTGACGCCGGTGTGGAGGTGGTGGAGCGGACCATCCGGCCATCGGAGATGCTCGAAGCCGACGAGATCTTTTCGACCGGAAACCATAGCAAGGTGCTGCCCTGCCTCAAGTACGAGGGACGCACCCTCGCGCCGGGGCCGATTTACCAGCGGGCTCGGGCGCTCTACTGGAAGTATGCCCATGGCAAGCGTGGTGCGGTGGCGGCGTAGACGCATGTGAGCCCTGTCACGAGGATCCGCCCGATGTCTCGAACGTTCATGATCGCTCTCGGCACCGCCGTCCTCGGGATCGCCGCCTGCACCGACCGCGGCACCCCGCCTGCGCCAATCACCCCC
>JAYUZK010000114.1:0-7572 GCA_043751835.1 Gemmatimonadota bacterium
GTCTTGACCCCGAGCGCCGCGAAGACCCTGACCGGCAGGACCGCTTCATCGGCTGAGTACCCCTCGTACATGTGGAACCGGCCGCTCTGGCAGATCACCGTGCGACCCCCGAGCATGCCGATCACCAACTCGCCCTGGTGGCCCAGGACCGTCGGGACGTGGAAACCGGGGAGGGCCGCGTACGGGATCCGGATCGGATCGGCGACCCGGTCCGCCAGTGCCCCGAGGCCCGAGCCCAGGACGATCGCGACCGAGGGAGTCCGGCCGGCCAGTCGGTTCCGCACAGCCTCGGCCGCTCGAGTGACGTCGTCGGGGGACCCGGCGCGAACGGTGTTCATGGAATCGCCTCCAGTTCGGCGCGGACTCGTTCGACCAGCGCCTGTTTCTCGGGCCACGGCAGGAACGCCGCCTCGAAACCCGCCAGAATCATCCCGTCGATCTCCGGCCGGGTGAACCCGAGGGCCTGATGGGCCAGCCAGTATTCGTCGGTAAGGCTTACCCCGCACATCAGCCAGCTGTCGGTGCAAAGGGTCACCGCCAGGCCACGATCGAGATAGCGCCGAACCGGATGTTCGGCTGCGTGGCGGACCACATGGGTCTGGAGGTTGCTGGTGAGATTGATCTCCATCGCGATCCGGCGATCACGGACAATCCGTTCAAGGCCCTCGTCCTCGAACAGCCGCGTCCCATGCCCCAGGCGCATCGCGTGGCACCGGGTGATCGCCTCGGAGATCGACTCAGGGCCGGCCGCTTCTCCAGCGTGGACGGTGATCCCGAGCCGGCCGGCCAGCGCGATGTCGAACGCCGCCCCATGGACACCGGGCATCCGGCCGGCCTCTCCGCCGGCCAGGTCGAACGCCACCACGCCGTGGTCCCGCATCCGGACCGAATGTTCCGCAATCCGCACCGAGATCGCCGCGTCGTAGTGGCGGAGCGAGCAATTGATGATCCCGGTCTTGACGCCGAACTCCCGTTCGCCACGGGCAAACCCCCGTTGCTCGGCCACGATGACCTCGTCGAGCGTCAGGCCCTTGCGGGTACTGAGGTGGGGGCAATATCGAACTTCGAGATACCGGAGGTTGTCCAGGGCGGCGTCTTCGACCATCTCGTAGGCGACCTGCTCGATCGCCTCCGGGGTCTGGAGCAACGGGATGGTGAGGTCGAACCGCTTGAGGAACTCCTCGAGATCGTGGGCATTGTCCACCACCATGTACCGCCGCAGCGCATCCGGCTCCGTGGTCGGGAGTACGAAGCCCGCATCCCGGGCGAGGTCAATCATGGTGCCTGGCCTGAGCGACCCGTCGAGGTGGACGTGCAACTCCGCCTTGGGAAGCCGCGCGATCAGGTCACGGGTGATCATCGGCCCCGGCGGCGCTCTGGCGAGCCGACACGATCACCCGGAGGATGGCGCCCGCGCCAAGCGGAGTGCCCGGCTCGAGACGGATACCGCGCCCATCGGTGAGATAGGCCCGGCCTTCGGCCAGCGCGGTCCCCCACTCGGCGTTGGCGGCCGCAACAGCCCCGGCGGCGGCGGACCCATTTTCGACCTCGACCAGCCGATCGTTGATAAACACAGGAATCATCGGGCCACTCGAATCCACCGCGGGTTCCTGGGGCCCCGGACCGGCGTTGGCAAACGCTTGCCCCAGGCAATGAAGGCGTCGAGATCAGTCTTGCCGCTCGGGATCTGCTTCCGGCCCCTGAGCATGGAGAATCCCCCGCCACCGCCGGCCAGGAAGTCGCTGACGGCGAGCCGATAGCGCCGCCGGGGATCAATCAGCCGGCCCCGGACCGAGCGCATCTCGACCACCCGGTCGCCCTGAGGACGGCTCAGGTCATAGCGGACCGTCAGGCCCGCGATGTGAGCGTTGGGCCCGGCGGCGACGAGCGCATGCTCGAAGACCGACTTCAGTTCGGCGCCGGTCAAGTCCACCCGGACGACCTCATTGCCGAAGGGGTGGAGTTCGAACAGATCACCATAGGTCACGGCGCCCGGAAGCAGTGGCCGCCGGATGCCACCATTGTTCATGAGGGCGAAATCGGCCGGCGCAGCATGGAGTTGGGCGTCGGCGATCAGGTTGCCAAGCGGGTACTCGGCCAAACCGCCCGAGAGCAGCGTGTCCGCCAGCTGGAAGATGGGTCGCTTCGCCAATTGGTCCACCAGCGGCCGGTACCGGTCGACCAGCGCCAAGGCGGCCGAGTCGGGATGGACCGCGTCGGCGTAGACCGTTTGCAGGCGGACTTGCCAGTGCTTCGTCCCATCGGGACCAAGCACCAGGTCGGCGACGCCAACGGTCGTCCCGTTGGCCCCGGCCGATACGATCGGGGCGTTGCGGTCAGCGATATTGATCAGCGTATGGGTGTGACCCGCGACGATGAGATCGACCTGGCCCGAGTCGATTTCATGGCTCAGATTGACGATCGGGCCGGCGCAGGCGAGCGAGTCGCACTGCGCGCCGTCATGGGCCACGAGCATCACGAAATCCGGCTTCGCCGCGTGGGCCGCCTCGATGGCTGCGGCCAGCGCCGGGCGGCCGCCCGGGAAGAAGAGGCCGCGGACCTGCCGGTCCATCACGATGGTCTTGGTCTCTGGCGTCACGTACCCGACGACGGCGATCCGGTACGGCCCGGCGGACACGACGGCCATCGCCCTGGCCCAAGCCGGGGGCAGTCCCGTGATCGAATCGATGATGTTGGCCGCGAGCCAGGGATACCGGGCCTCGCTCATCCTGGCGGCCAGCGAATCAGGCCCCCAATCGAGATCGTGATTGCCGACTGCGGCCGCCTGGACCCCCAACAGGGACAGCGCGGCGACGCTCGACCGTCCGTACACCAGGTTCGACGCGAGCGTCCCCTGCATTTCGTCACCGGCATCGAGTCGGAGCGTCGGGCATCGGCAGTCGGCTTCCAGGCTGTCCATCATGCCCTTGAGCGCGGCGATCCCGCCCACCGGCCGGCCATTTGACCAGGGATAGATACGAGCCTCGAGGGCGCCGTGGAAATCATTGATGGTGAGGACTCGGAGCAAGACCGAATCGGCGCCACTGGCCAAGAGCCAGGCTGCGGCGATGGAAGTCAGCATGGGGATTCAAGATAGGCAGTCGGTACCTGATCCGCTCAGGGCCCAGTGGCTCCGATCCGGGGTAACGCTTCCGTCACGGCGCTTGTCGGATGGTTGGCCCGGTTCGATATTCGTCTTGGCGAATATGACCGACCCGATTTCCGCAGCAGACTTACTGGCGACGGTCGCTGAGCCTACCAGGCTCCGGATCCTCAACTGCCTGGCGGCGGCGCCCCTGTTCGTCTCCGACCTGCAGACGGTGCTGGAACTGCCGCAGCCCACCGTCTCCCGCCACCTCACCGTCCTCAAGAAAGCGGAGTTGGTGCGAGACACCCCGGTCGCCCCGTTCGTCCTCTACCGTCTCACGCGCGAGGCGGGTCCGCAGGGCCGCCTCGTGCGAACGATCCTGGAAACCCTCGGAACCGAAACCGACTACCGGCGCGAACGGACCCTCGCGCTCGAGCGGAGCCGGACCCGGGGTGGAGCGAGTCCCCGATGAGTCATCACATTCTGGTCGTCGACGACGAGGCGGACATTACCGCGCTCGTGGCCTACCATCTGGCCAAAGCCGGGTACCGCGTGTCCACCGCCGCGAACGGCACCGACGCGCTTCGGGCCGCGACGGAGCAGCGACCTGACGTGGTGGTGCTCGACCTGATGCTCCCGGGCCTGTCCGGCCTGGATGTCCTACAAGCGTTGCGGAAACAGGAGGAGACCCGCGACGTCGGCGTGATCATGCTGACGGCCCGCCGCGAGGAGGCCGACCGGATTCGTGGGCTCTCCCTGGGCGCCGACGACTATCTCACCAAGCCCTTCTCCCCCGGCGAGCTGACGCTTCGAGTCGGCGCCATCATCCGGCGCCTGGCCGCGCCGTCGGTGGCGGGTGGATCCCAGATCACGGCGGGACCCATCACGATCGATCGATCGGCCCATCGGGTGTCGGTCGAGGGTCAGGAGCTGCAGCTCACAGCCACCGAGTACAAGCTCCTGATGACGCTAGTGGAGCGCCGCGGGAGGGTTCAAACCCGGCCCCAGCTCCTCGAAACGGTCTGGGACGCCCAACCCGACATCCAGACTCGAACCGTGGACATGCATGTCCAGCGGCTCCGCACCAAGCTGGGCCCCGCCGGAGACCTGATCGAAACCGTTCGCGGCTTCGGCTATCGGCTCCGCTCGCCCGAGAAAGCGGGCCACGCCCGTTGAACTACTCGGCCCGCCTGATCGCGGGCACCTTGGTGGTGCTCGTCGTCACCGTCGCGACCCTGGTGATCGGCGTGGACCGATCGCTCCGCACAGATCTCGAAAGCGAAACCCGCCGCTCCCTGGTGCGCGAGGCGGCGCTGGTCCGATCGGCCCTCCCCGCGGATTCGATCCAATGGCAGGCCACGGCCAAGGAGTCAGCGCGGGGCACGGGGCTTCGAGTCACGGTCATCGATCGGACCGGACGGGTCCGGGCCGAGTCGGATCTCGGGGTGGGCGACCTTCCCCAAGTCGAAAACCACGCGGGCCGGCCCGAGGTGGCCGCGGCCCTCCGTGGCGACACCGGCTCCGACCATCGAACCAGCGCCACGGTCGGCCGCCCGTTCATGTATGTGGCGGTTCCGGGCGGGCCCGGAGCGGTTCGCGTGGCCATGAGCCTCACCCAGATCGACGGGATCGTCGGCCGGGCCCAGCGGCCGGTGTTGGTCGCGGCGCTGCTGGCGCTTCTGATCGGGATCCCCCTCGCGCTTCTCGCGGCACGACGTTTTGCGCGTCCGCTCCTGGACATCGCCGGGGCGGCGCGGAGCATCGCCCGAGGCGCGCAGCCGACCTTCCCCTATTCCGGGATTCCCGACATCGACCGCCTCACCAACGACCTGCGCGGCATGCACGAGCAGTTGGGGGAGCGGTTTGACGCCCTCCGACGCCGCCAGTCCGAAACGGCCGCGATCGTGGACTCAATGGTCGAGGGCGTGCTGTCGTTCGACGTCCGGGGCCGGGTCATTACCGCCAACCCCGCCGCACGCCGCATGTTGGGTTACGGCGAGCAGGATGAGCTGCCCGAGCTGGGCCTCCTCTTCCGAGCCAAAGAAGCCCGCGAGCTCCTCGATCGAGTGCTCGTTGGCGAAGCCGTCGCGGACCGGGAGATTACCCTTGCTGACCGAACCTATCTCTTGAACGGGCGGCCGCTTCCGGCCGGCGGCTCGGTGCTGGTGCTGCACGACCTGACCCGGCTCCGTCGACTCGAGACGGTCCGCCGGGACTTCGTCGCCAATGTTTCGCACGAACTGAAGACGCCACTCACCGCGATTTCGGGCTACACCGAGACGTTGCTGACCGATCAGCCCGACCCCGTCGTCACGCGGCAATTCCTCGAGACCATTCTGGCGAACGCCCGCCGGATGCAGCGACTGGTGGACGATCAGCTCGACCTTTCGCGGATCGAATCGGGCGGCTGGCAGCCGTCGCCGGAGCCGGTGGACATCGCCGCGATGGCCCGAGAGGCATGGCGGCTGGCCCTGCCGCCGGCCGGCGAACCGCCGGCCTTCGAGGTGTCGATCGAGCCTGCCATCGGAATGATCGACGCCGATCCTGATGCGCTGCGACAGATTTTCCGCAATCTGTTCGAGAACGCGATTCGGCACACTCCGCCCGGTGGCCGGATTACCGTCAGCGGGACGGCGGACCGCGAGATGACCCGGATCTCCGTGACCGACACGGGAATCGGGATTCCGTCGGAGCATCTGCCCCGCCTGTTCGAGCGGTTCTACCGGGTCGATCCCGGGCGCTCCCGGGCGCAGGGCGGCACCGGGCTCGGCCTGGCGATCGTCAAGCATCTGGTGGAGGCCCATGGCGGGCGGGTCGCGGCGACCAGCGCCCTGGGCCAGGGCACCACCATTCACACCTGGTGGCCGGTCCCAGGCGACTGACCTTACCCCTTCGACGTTACCTCTCCGTTACACGATTTTGACGTACTGTTGATCCCATCCGTCGAGTTTTGCCCCCCATGAGAGGCCATCAGGGCCAGATGGAAGGGCGCAGTACCGGTGACGCGATCTTTCGGATCGCGCTCACCAGCGCAGCCCTGTCGGTCCCGGCAATGCTCGGCGTTCTAGTGTACGAATTGTGGACCGGATCGCGGCTTGCCATCGCGAAGTTCGGACTGGGCTTCGTCACGGGGACCACCTGGGACCCGGTGGCCGAGAATTTTGGTGCCCTCCCGCTGATTTTCGGGACCCTGGTTTCGGCCTCGCTCGCCCTGGCGATCGCGGTGCCGTTGTCATTGGGCGTCGCGATCTATCTCACCGAGTTCTCCCCCAAGTGGCTCCGGCAGCCGGTGGCGTTCCTGATCGAGCTGCTGGCCGCGATCCCGAGCGTGGTCTACGGGCTCTGGGGCATCTTCGTCCTGGTGCCAGTCCTCAAGTCCACGGTCTTTCCGTTCCTCCGGAATACCCTCGGCTTCCTGCCGTTCTTCCAGGGGCCGATCTACGGCAACTCGATGCTGGCAGCCGGAATCATTCTCGCCATCATGGTGATGCCGTACATCATGTCGGTGTCGCGCGAAGTGCTGAACGCGGTGCCTTCGAGCCAGCGGGAGGCCGCCCTCGGCCTGGGGGCCACCCGATGGGAAGCGGCCTGGACCGCGGTGGTGCCCTATGCCCGCTCGGGCATCATCGGCGCCGTGATCCTCGGCCTGGGCCGGGCGCTCGGCGAGACGATGGCGGTCACGATGCTGATCGGGAACCGGAACGAGATCGCCGCGTCCCTGTTCGCGCCGGGCTACACCATGGCCGCCGTGATCGCGAACGAGTTCAGCGAGGCGACCACGGACCTCCATTTTGCCGCGCTCACCTACGTGGCGCTGGCGCTCTTCGTGGTGACCGTGCTGGTGAACGCCCTGGCCCGATTGCTGATCTGGCGGGTCGGCAAGGGCCAACCGGGCGGAGGCGCCGGCGTATGAACCGCCTGGTATGGCGACGGTGGAAGAGCCGGATCATGGTGACGCTTCTGGTGGCCGCGGTTCTGATCGCGGTCGCGCCGCTGATCCTGATCCTCGGAACCCTGATCATCAAGGGAGCCGGCAGCATCAACTTCGCCTTCTTCACCAGAATGCCGGCACCCGCCGGCGAAACCGGCGGCGGCGTGGCTCATGCCATCGTCGGCACGCTGCTGATCGTCGGCACCGCGGGGCTGATCGGCCTCCCGATCGGGATCGGCGCCGGGGTGTTCTGTTCGGAGTTTTCCGCGTCGAAGCTCGCGACCACGACGCGGTTCGTCGCCGATGTGATGAACGGGACGCCGTCGATCGTTATCGGCGTCTTCGCCTGGACCATGATCGTGGCCCGACAGAAGCACTTCTCCGGTCTTGCCGGCAGTGCGGCGCTCGCCATGATCATGATCCCGATGGTCCTCAGGACCACCGAAGAAATGATCAAGCTGGTGCCCCATTCCCTCCGGGAAGCCGCCCTGGCGCTCGGCTATCCCCGGTGGCGCACCAGCTTGAGCGTGGTGGTGCGAACCTGCCTTCCGGG
>JAYUZK010000115.1:0-2747 GCA_043751835.1 Gemmatimonadota bacterium
CCCATCATGCCGACCCGGCCGTTCGACCACGGCTGATGGGCCAACCACTCGATCGTGTCGTAGCCGTCCTTTGCTTCGGTGACCAGCGGGTAGAAGGTCCCGTCCGACTCCCCTCGGCCCCGAACGTCCTGGACCACGTACGCGTAGCCGCGGGCCGCCCACTTCTTGCCCGCCGCCACCTGGCCGGCCACCCCGTTGTCATACGGCGTCCGCACCAGAATCACCGGCACCGGGTCCGTGGTGTTCGGGCGATAGATGTCCGCCGATAGCGTCACTCCGTCCCGCATCGGAACCCGGACGTCGTAGGCGAACGTGATTCGGCCTTGAGCCGCGGTCTGCAGCAGGAGGAAGGCTGGGAGCAGAAGAGCAATCATGGTACCGATCGGTCTCGGGATGAAAGGTGCGCCAACGGCGCGTCATGGAGGAAGATATCACCCCCGGCGGGGTTAGATTACCCGCCGCAAAAACAGCCCGAACCTCGACCCGAGCGGCCCTATGCGGATCAGCGAAATCGAAACTCCGGCCCCGGTGGTCGACCTTGACGTTCTCGAGCGGAACCTCGATCGGATGTCGACCTATACCAGCCAGCACGGCCTGGAACTCCGTCCCCATATCAAGACCCACAAATCCCCGCGGGTGGCAGCCGAGCAGCTCCGCCGTGGCGCGGTGGGCCTGACCTGCGCCACGACCCACGAAGCCGAGGTGATGGCCGACCTCACGGGCGACATTCTGGTGGCCTATCCGCCGGTGGGCGCCGCCCGGGTGAACCGCCTGATGAACCTTCCGCGCACCGTGAACCTGATGGTGGCCCTCGACTCGGCCGAAGCCATTGAGTCGATCGCGGCGGCGGCCAAGGGGGCCAATCGCCCGGTGCGCATCCTGATCGAATGCGATCTTGGCATGCACCGGGTCGGCGTGACCACTATCGAGGAGGGCGTCCGCCTGGCCCGGATGGTGGCCGAGCGGCCGCCGTTGGTGTTCGCCGGTGTCAATTTCTATCCGGGGCACATCCGAACGGCGCGCACCGAGCAGCAGGCGCCCCTGAAGCAGCTGAACAGCGATGTGCAGGGCTGGCTCACGGCCTTCGGGAACGCCGGCCTGAAGCCCGGGATCGTGAGCGGCGGTTCGACCCCGACAGCATTCCAGGCCCACGAGATCGCCGGCCTGACCGAGATCCGGCCCGGGACCTACTGCTACAATGACCGGGAGATCGTCTCGACCGGCGCCGCCGCCCGCGAGGATTGCGCGTTCACGATCCTCGCCACGGTGATCAGCACCGCGGTGCCGGGCCAGGCCGTCGTGGATGCGGGGGCGAAGGCGTTAGGCCGGGAGCCGATCCGGGTCGGGGCGGGCGCGGGGTTCGGCGAACTCCTCGATCATCCGGAAGTGACCGTCAAGGGGATGTCCGAGGAGCACGGCATTCTCGATCTCACCAACACCACCTGGCGCCCGAAGGTCGGGGACCTGGTCCGGATCATTCCCAATCACGTCTGCATCGTCACCCACCTCAACGATTTCATCCATGGGGTGCGGGGCGATCAGGTCGAAATCGTCTGGCCCGTCGCGGCTCGCGGACGAATGGCGAAGGCGTAACCGATGCTGGGATTGGCCGGAGTCGCGGTGCGGTTCGCCGACACCACGATCTTCAAGGACGTGTCGGTTCAGGTGGCGCGGGGCGATCGATGGGGCATCATCGGCCGCAACGGGATCGGGAAGACCTCGCTGTTCGAGGTGATCACCGGCGGACTCACGCCTTGGGAGGGCGTGGTCACCAAGGTGCCGGGCACCAGGATCGCGGTGATGGACCAGCACCGGGTGTTCCAGCCCGATGACACGGTCTGGGACGCCGCGGCGGGAGCCTACCGGGAACTCCGCCGGCTCGAGCTCCAGCTGGCCGACGACGCCATTGCCATCGGTGAAGCGGGCGACAACGTCCCCGCGGAACTCCTCGACCAGTACGGCCACGACCTCGAGCGGTTCGAGCACGAGGGGGGGTACGAAGTGACGGCCCGGGTGGACGCGATCCTCGACGGCCTGGGCTTCGACCCGGCCGAGGCCCGGATTCAACTGGCCGAGACGCTCTCGGGCGGGGAGCGCGGGCGGATTGGTCTCGCGGCCCAGCTGGCCGCCAAGGCCGACCTGCTCCTCCTCGATGAGCCGACCAACCACCTCGACATTCACGGGATCGAGTGGCTCGAGGGCTATCTCCGGAGCTCCGGCGTTACGGCGATGATCATCAGCCACGACCGGGCCTTCCTCGACACCGTATCCGATCACATCCTCCACCTCGAGGACCGGACCGCCAAGGCCTATACCGGCAACTATACCGCGTTCGGCGAGCAGCGGGCGCTGGCCCGGCTCTCGGCCGAGCGGGCGTTTGACAAGCAGTCCAAGGCGCTCGCCAAGGAAGAGGACTACATCCGGAAGAACAGGGCCGGAATCCTGGCCCTGCAGGCGCGAGGCCGCGAGCGGCGGCTCGCCCGGGTTCCCCGGCTCTCGGCCCCACCGAGTGATGCCTCGGTGATGACCGTCCGGTTCGAGGCGTCGAGCCGGGGCGGGGATCAGGTGATCGTGGCGGAAGACCTCGGCGTGGACATCGGCGACCGGGTGCTGGTCGACGGATTCTCCGCGACCGTGCGCCGGGGCGACGTGGTGGGGCTGGTGGGATCGAACGGGACCGGGAAGTCCAGTCTGCTCTCGGTCCTCTTGGGCCTCCGGGAGCCGAACCGGGGAACCGCCAAGATCGG
>JAYUZK010000116.1:0-3164 GCA_043751835.1 Gemmatimonadota bacterium
GCGACAACTCGCTCCCACTCGTCGATCGACTCGGCGAAGCGGCCCAGCGCGGCGAGCGACACGCCCCGGTGGAAGCGCGCCACCGCATGATCCGGCACGAACTTGAGCACCCGAGTGAACGCGGTCAGCGCCTCACGGTGGCGGCGCTCGTCGGCGAGGCTTCGGCCGAGGAGGACCAGTGCTTCGGTGGCATACGGCTCGACCAGCAGCAGATCGACGAGCAGCCGGGTCGCGTCCGCGAAGCGGCCCTGACAGCGCAACAGTTCACCCAGGGCCAGCCCGGCGTCGAGGTAGGTCGGCAGCAAGGCCAGCGCCTGCTCGTAGGCGGAGCGCGCTTCCGCCGGCTCCCGGCGTTCCTCCCGAACGAGGCCGATTTCGTACCAGGCTTGCACGTGACCGGGCTCGAGAGCAACCGCCGCCTCGAGGGAGGCTAACGCTTCGTCCGCGTCGCCGAGGCGCCGGGCGATCCCGCCCCGGAGCAGCAGCAGGTCGGCGCGGCCCGGGGCGGCGGCAAGGGCACCGATCGTGTCGTCCTGGGCGCCGTGGAGGTCGCCTAACGCGAGGCGGGCCCGGGCTCGCACTTCGAGCGGGTCGGCCTGATGGGGCTGCAGCCGCACCAGGTGGTCGGCGGCCTCGCGCGCTTCGGTGGCCCGGCCCAGCGCGAGGAGGGCGAGCGCTTCGCCGCGAAGGACCGCGGGGTCCTCGGGCGTTTCCCTCTTGGCGTCGAGGAAGCGCTCCAGCGCCTCACCGTGCAGTCCCTGGCGGCTGAAGATCTCCCCGAGCAGCGCGACGCCGGGCGCCGTCGGCCCGCCCCGGCCGAGCGCCCGATGGACCTCGGCGGCGGCCGAGTCGAGCAGTCCCTTGGCCATCAGGTCGCGGGCCACCGCATACCCGTCGGCAGCCACGGGCTCTCCGGGACGCTCAGTAGGTGCGAGCTCCGCGAAGAGGTTTTCGATCAGTGCCGGGTCGAAGTGGAACTGGCCGGTGATCGCCTCGGTCGCCCCGCCGGCCGTGAGGAGCGGCGCGATCGAGACCATCGACTCCTTGAGCTGCAGCTCGATCGCGAGCACAAATTTCTGGGGAACGTAGAACGGATCGATCTCCAGGGCGCGCTTGGTCTCCCGGAGAGCCTCGTCGAAGGCGCCGAGTTGGCTCAGGGCGAAACCAAGGTTGTAGTGGGCTGCGGCCGACTCGGGGTCGGCCTCCACCGCGCGGCCGAAGGCGTTCCTGGCATCCCCAAAACGCTTGGTCTCCATCAGCACGAGACCGAAGCCGTTCCACGCCGCCGCGCTGTCCGGATTGGAACTCAACACCGCCCGATACCCGTCCACCGCCGCCTGCAGCCGACGGCGCTGGAACTGGAGCAGGGCAAGGTTGAGCCGGGCCGCTTCAAAATCCGGCCGCCCCGCGATCGCCGTCTCGAACGCGACTGCCGCCGAACCCACGTCCGCGTCGCCGGAACGGAGCACGCCGAGGTTGTTCCACGCGAGCCACTCTTCGGGGTCGAGCCGAACGGCCTCCTCGTAGGCATCCCTGGCCTCCTGCCTGCGGCCCACCTGATGAAGCACAACCCCGCGTTCGTTCCAGAACTTGGCGGCTCCCGGATGCCGGTCGATCAGCCGGGCATAGAGGTCGAGGGCCGGCTGGGTTTCTCTTTGCAGCAGGTGGATCTCCGCCATGCCCTCGAGGGCGGGCCGTTCGTCTTCGCAGGCTTCGAGGGCAAGGCGATACTCCCGGAGGGCCTCGACGAAATAGCCACGGCGGCGAAACGCGACGGCCAGGCTGAGGTGGGCCTCCGGCGCAGCCTCGGTCGCCACCAAACGGGTTGCCTTGGGCGCAGGCCTCCGCGGCCCGATCCGCAGGTTGGCCTGGGCGTTCGCCAGCGATGGATTGAGGACGATGGCACGACGGGTGGCCGCCCGGGCAGCATCGTGATAGCCAAGATCACCGTAGACGAACCCAAGGAGGTAGTGGATGTCGGCATACTCGGGATTCAACTGAGCGGCCTCGGTCAGCACCGCGAGGGCCGCGTCGACCAGCCCGCGGTTGTAGTGCGACTGGCCCAGGTGGTACCTGACTACCGCGCTGTCGGGATCGATCTGGGCGGCCCGCTGGAACCATTCGCCCGCGAGATCGTGGCGTGAACGGGCTTGTTCGAGGAGACCAAGCTGCACCAGGGCCGAGCCGTCCTCCGGCCGGATCCGGAGCATCTCCTCGAACTGTTCGCCGGCCCTGTCGAACTGGCCAAGCGCGAGATAGGCCCGGCCGAGTTCCAGGCGAAGTTGCTGGTCGGCGGGGCGGGAGCCGATCAGGTCCCGGAGTTCGGTGATCCGGCGGTCGAAGGATCCAGTTTCCCGCTGGACGGTCTCGAGATTCTCCTGGGCCACCCGCATGTGCGGGTCCAGCTCGAGGGCCCGCGCGAAGGCGGCCATCGACTCGGAAACCATAGCCCGTTCGTAGTAGAGCACGCCGAGATTGTTGTGTGCGCCGGGATCGGACGGATCGATCCGCCGCGCCAGGGAGCGCAGAACGCCCAACTCCCGGTCGGTCGGCGCTTCGGGCATCAGAGGCTACTGGACGAGATGGATCGCGTCGAAGATGGCGGTCAGGGACGCGACATCGGGCATCAGAATGAACTGCCCGTTGACCTTGTCGTCCGACCCGGCGATCCGGAATGCGGTCTCGACGCAGATCACATGGTCCCGCGAGTGCCCGAAATTGAGGTACGCGGTCGTCAGGACCGCGCCGGCCAGGTCGGCCACCAGCGCGGGGACGGACGGCACCAGCATCATCCCCATGAAGTCCGACAGCGCGTTGAGATAGGCGCTGCAGAGGATGTTGCCGGTCTCCATGATCGCGGACTTCTGCATGTCCGTGAACCCGGGGCCGGGCTCGGAGGTGCGGAGGAGGATGCTGCAGAGCGACCGCGCGGAACTTTCCGGAAGCACCAGCAGGGTTCGGCCGGTCAGATCCCCCATCATGTGCATCAGGACCGCGGCGACGATCGTGTCGGCCGGCCCGATCTGCTCGGCGGCTTCTTCCAACCGCTTCACGGCCACCTCGGGCACGTCGATCATGATCTTGCGCCCGGTCATCTGCGACAGGGCCGTCGCGGCATGGCCGGCCCCGATGTTGGCGATTTCCCGAAGCGCGTCGCATTCGGC
>JAYUZK010000117.1:0-4422 GCA_043751835.1 Gemmatimonadota bacterium
TCTACGAACCGGTCGGGGACAAGCTGCAGCTCACCGGCGCCGAATGGTTCATGCCGACGCAGGTGTCGAAGGAGGCGCCGTCGATCTTCGGGCAGACCATGCAGGGCCCGATGGAAGGGCACGAGCCGGTGTTGCCGCAGGCGCTGCACCATTGGGATCTGCACGTGTGGCTCTGGAAGACGAACCCGAACGGCCTGTTCAGTTCGACCAACTCGGCCGTCAAGTGCCCGAAGACCGGCTACTGGTTCGACGAAAAGCCGCCCAAGATGGTCAAGCCGTAAGCGGCGGAGAAGCTCCGGACGGGCGTGATCATCGCGTCCCGGTGATCACCGAAGCGGTTTGTCGTCGATCTTGAGCGCGTCCGGGTTCACCCAGAAGTAATCGCCGTACTTCCGCTGCCGGGGCCACACTTCGTCCAACGTGTCGCCCTGATAGACCACGCCGCCCTTGGTGACGTACTGGATGTCCATCGTGTTCCTGATGTTCACGAGCGGATTGCTGTTGAGCACCATGAAGTCCGCCAGCTTTCCCTTCTCGAGCGATCCCAGATCCTTTTCCCGGCCGATGAACCGGGCGCCGTGCAGGCTCGCCACTTCGAGGGCGCCCATCGGGCCCATCGCCGATGCCGCCATCCACACCTCCCAGTGGGAGCCAGGGCCGTTGTTCTGCCCGTGGGCGCCGATCGCGCCGTACCCGCCGGCGGCGACGAGATCCGCCAGGCTCTGGGCGATGAACGGGAAGCTGTAGTCGGTCTCCGGGCGGATCATCCGGCGGCGGGCCTGGGGGATCGACTGGAGATAGGGCATCCAGCGCCGGCGCTTCGGATCCTTCCACGTTTCGCTCTGCGAATACCAGTACTCCTCGTTCCACGGGCCGGCCCCACCCACCATGAACGTGGGCGAGTAGGTCGCGTGCGCCTTGCCCAGGAAGGTGGTGGCGTCGCCGTAGAGCGGCAGATAGCTCAACGGGTGCTCGAAGCCGGTCTGCCCGTCCATGATCATGCCGAGGGTGTATTCGAGATCATCATTCTCGGAGGTGACCTGGAGACCGACCTTGCGAGCGATGTCGGAGACCCACTGGCGCTGGTCGCGGCGGGGCTGCAGGTACTGTTTGAGCGAGACGGCGCCCCAGTTCTGGAGCTTCCGAATGCCGTTTTCGGCCATCTCGTAGCTGGTGAAATCCTCCTGACGGAGACCGTCGCCGGCATAGAGCGGGTCGCCGGTGGTGAAGACGCGCGGGCCCACGATGGTGCCGGCGTCCACCATCTCGCCGGTGGGGAAGAGGTTCTGCGACCACATCGACGGGTCCATCGTGCTGGTGATCCCGTAGGCGAGGAAGACGGCGCCCTCGTAGTTGTGCTGCGGAATGATGCCGCGGTGCTCGCGATAGTTGTGCGAGTGGACGTCGATGAAGCCGGGGATGATGGTCTTGCCGCCGGCATTGATGACGTGGGCGCCGGCGGGCACGGCGCACGAGCCCACGCAGGCGATCCGGCTCCCGGTGACCACCAGGGTGCCGCTGTTGATGACCTGACGGTTGGCGAGCGTCACGATCCGGGCGTTGGTGAAGGCCACGGTGCCGGACGGGATGTCACGCGGGGTGGTGAGCATGATGGCGACGGTGTCGGTCTTCTGGGTGGCCTGGTGCCAGGCGTAGTACCGGTCGCCGCTCCCGAACTCGACGGTGCCGGCGTCGCGCCAGCGCGGGAAAAGGCCGCCCGTGGTGGAGAGCTTGGTGACCGGGAGCTTGCTGTGGTTGTGGTCGATCCGGACCGCAGTGCCGCCGGTGCCGCCGGACGGCAACGGCGCGACGTACACGTTGTCGGATTCCTGGAACGTGACCCACTTGCCGTCGGGCGAGGGGGAGGCCTCGTCGGCGTAGGGGAAGCTGAGGTGCGCCTGGCGGTCGAGGCCGTCGGGCCGGACCGAGTAGAGCGTGGTCGCGGAGCTGTCGTCGGAGCCGGCCTGTATCTCGGGGTAATAGATCCGGCCGTCGGCCAGCCAGGTGGGATGCACGATCTGGGCCCGGATACTGGTGAAGGCGGCGCCGCTCGAACCGTCGGCGCTGGCGGTGACTTTCACCACCTGGGTGGCCGCTCCACCGGCGGCCGGCACGCGCACCAGGTCGAACCACGGGTCCCACACCAGGCCTCGGCCATGGCCGGTCTCGCCGGAGCCGCGGGCCACCACCAGTTCGCTGCCGTCAGGACTCCAGGCCGGATGGGTGTATTCCCCGGCCGCGCGGGTGAGCTGCGTCGGCGCCCCGCCAGAGGGGCGCACCTTCCAGAGATGCCCGCCCAGCGAATCGTCCCAGCTGGTGAAGGCCAGCCACTGCCCGTCCGGCGACCACGCCGGCGCGAACTCGAACGGTTTGAAGCCGGCACCGGTGAGGCGCTTCGGGGTGCCGTTCGGAACGCTCATGAGCCAGATCCTGCCTAACGCCTGGAACGCAAGCGTCTTCCCGTCCGGCGAAGCGGTCTGCCAGCGAGCAAACTTGACGTTGAATGGATCGTCGGTGAGGCGGCCCTGGGTGTTGGCCTGCTCGGAGATGGTGCGGTGAACCTTGGCGGTGAAGGGGATCGGCTTGACCGTGCCGCTCGCCACGTCGAGCCGGACCAGCTTACCGCCCTGCGCGATCACGATGGAGCGGCCGTCCCGGGACCAGCTGTAGCCCGGGAGATCGCGGGTGACCTTGAAGGTCTCCTGCATGTCCAGTTCGATCGGGTCGAGCGCCAGGCGTTCCTGGCCGTTCTCGAGGTTCCGGAGCCAGAGCGCGGTGCGCGGGCCGTACTTGTGGCCCTTCCACGAGATGGTGCCGTCCGGAATTCGCCGCCCGAAGGCCAGCCATTTTCCGTCGGGGGAGACTTCGGGGCCCACCATGCCGCCGTTGGCGGTCTGAACCTGCTGGGAATGCTCGCCGCTCGAGATGGCGGCGATCTGGCCGGTCTTGAGATCGATCCGCCGGACCTGGCGGGCGCCGCCCAGCGCGTCGACCCGGCCGCCGAAGCCCGCGACGCCCATCACGTTGGTGGAAATCTGAAAATAGAGGAAGCGGCCGTCCGCCGATGGTGACGGCCAGGCGGCGCCCGGCTGGGTCTTGCCGGACACCACCTCAACGCCCGCGCCCCCGTCCTTGTGGTACATCCAGATTCCGCCCGGGCCGTCGCGCGACCCCGGGCGGTGGATGTAGATGTACTGCCCGTCCGGCGACCAGGCCGGCTGCGCCGCCTGCGCGGACGGATCGGTGTAGACGGCCTTCGGATTCGAACCGTCGGTGTTCATGACCCAGAGGTTGGCTTGGTTGCCCCGGTCGCTGATGAAGGCGATCAGCTTCCCGTCCGGCGAAAGCCGCGGCTGGTAGTTGACCGCGACCCCGCTCGACTGCGTGAGGACGGTGGCTTCGCCGCCAGCGGCGGGCATCCGGTAGATGTGGCCCAGGAGATCGAAGACGAGCCAGGACTGGTCGGGGGACTGATCGACCGACATCCAGGTGCCCTCTGTGGTGGTGAAGTCGATGTCGCGGGTCTTGCCGCGAGCCAGGGTGACGTCCCAGGCGGGCTTGGCCGGATCGGGTTTGTCCTGGGCCCGGGCGACTGCAGTGGGGGCCAAGACGAGCAGGGCCAGGGCGAGGATGTGACGGGGCATGACGGGACTCCGCAGGTGAGTGCTCAGCGTTGGCGGTGGGCGGGCAGATCGGTCGCCTCGGTAAAGATACCCGTCGGCGTCACGTGGTGGGGTTGTTCTCCAATTCGGCCAGCACCGCAGCGGTGTGTTCGCCGAGTGCCGGAACCCGGGCCATGCGCGGGACGACGCCCGCCAGGTTGTGCGGCGGCAGCAGGGCGGGGATCGGCCCCACAAAGGAATCAAGTTCGAGCCACCGTCCGCGCGCCGCGAGTTGCGGGTGGGCCGCGACCGCGGCCACGTCGTTCACGACGGCGTTGGCGATCTCCCCTCGTTCGAGCCGTTCAACCACGGCTTTCACGGTGAGTTTGCCGAGGATCGTCTCGACCAGGAGTTCGAGTTCCCGCCGGTTGGCGGTCCGCTCAGCGTTGCGGAGGTATCGCGGGTGATCCGCCAGTTCCGGCCGGCCCAGCACCACGTCGGCGAAGCGGCGCCACTCGCGGTCGTTCTGGATCGCGAACATCACGTCGCCGTCGGCACACCGATAGGCGCCGTACGGGACGATCATGTTGTGGCGGAGGCCGGCGCGGGGCGGGGCGGTCCCGGTCCCGAGCTGGACGTAGAGCTGGGGCGTCATCCATTCGACCAGACACTCGAGCATCGAGATGTCGATTCGTTCACCCCGCCCGGTCCGGTCGCGCTGGCGGAGGGCGGCGAGGACGCTGGAGTAGGCGTAGAGTCCCGCGGCGATGTCCGCGACGCTGATGCCGACCTTGGCGGGCGCCTCCGGCGTTCCGGTCAG
>JAYUZK010000118.1:0-3255 GCA_043751835.1 Gemmatimonadota bacterium
CTGCTGGCGGCCTTCACGGGAGGAGAGGCGCCCGCCCGGAAGCGGAAGAGCCGCCCGTGAAGCTTCTGCTCGACACCCACGTGTTTCTGTGGTGGCGCGCCGATCCACGCCGGCTCGACCGGAAGGTCGAGCGCGCCATCAGCCATGCCCGGATGGTCTACGTCAGCGCCGCATCGGCCTGGGAGGCCATGATCAAGTCACAGCTGGGCAAACTTCGGTTCCCCGGTTCATTCTCCGATGCCGTCACCGAGAGCGAGTTCTCCCGGCTCGACATCACCTTCGATCACGCGGAGGCGGTGGGAGACCTCCCCCATCACCATGGGGACCCGTTCGACCGGCTGTTGATCGCCCAGGCCACGGTGGAGGGCCTCACCCTGGTGAGCGCGGACCGGCAGATGGAGCCGTACAAGATTCCGGTGGTGTGGGCGGATGGGCGGAAGGGCGGATAGTTGGGGGCGCCGGTGAGTTAGATCACGGAGCCCCCCCCGGGGAGGCGTTTGCGGAGGAAATTGGTGCGCTTGGACGGCGGCAGGGCGAGGAGCCGGCGGATCTGCTCGACCAGCGCCCGATCCGTTTCCTTCCGCAGCGCACTCGGCCGCTTAGTTGTCCGCTTGGGTTTTTTCATTGAGCGTCCTCCGCAGCACCGGCAGCACCGCCCGATCCTGGGGCCGGTTCGCGGCTTTCTTGCTCAGGATGATGTCCTCGAGACTCGCGACGAGCAGCGGGTGCCGGGCGAACCGAACCACCTCCGCCCGCGCGCGCAATGATTGGTACGAGCGAATCCCGTCGACCTTCGACATGAAATCGAGTTGCAAACCGTCCCGGTCTCGAACCACCCGAAACAGGCCCGAGACGGGATAGTAGGGCTTGAGCACCACGGCCCCGAGATCGTCCGCCACCCGTTTCAGCTTGGTCAGGTTGAGCGGCGTCTTCCGGAACATGAAATCGAGATCGACCGTCGTCACTGGCGAGCCCTGCAGCGCGGCGGCGGCGTTCCCAATCAGGACCGCCTCAAGCCGATGCTTCGCGAAGGACCGGGCGACAAGCGCCAGCCAGGGTTCGGCCGTCATCGAGGTCGGCCGCCGCCCGGCCCGCCCCGGGTGGGCCCCCGTCCGCTCCGCCCCCGGTCGGGATTCCGCCCCGGCACCGTCCCCTTGGCCTGATCGAAATTCCGCTGCCGCTCGGCCGCCTCGCGCCGGGCCACGTTGGCCTTGGCCCGGATCCGATCGTCGGCCTTCCGCGCCCGGATCGCGGCAATCCGCTCGCCGATCGGAATCTCGAGCGGGGTGGCTTCCACCACCTTGGCGTCGAAGTCCGGCACCGTGACCCGCGGCAGCCGGCGGCCAAGCGCCCTTTCGATCTGCTTCAGGTCGGGCTCCTCCTCGGGGCAGACGAACGTGAACGCCTCGCCCGTCGCCTCCGCCCGGCCGGTCCGGCCCACCCGGTGGATGTAGTCCTCCGGCACCTCCGGCACGTCGAAATTGAGCACGTGGCCTAACGCTTCGACATCGATCCCCCGGGCCGCGATGTCGGTGGCCACCAGAATCCTGAGCGTTCCCGCCTTGAACCCCGCCAGCGCGGCGGTCCGCTGGGGCTGGGACCGGTTCCCGTGAATCCGGTCGGCGTCGATCCCGTGTTTCACGAGGAACTTGGCCAGCCGGTCCGCCCGATGCTTGGTGCGGGTGAAGACCAGCGCCTGCTTGATGTCGCCCCGCTTGAAGAGGGCCAGGAGAAGCGCCGCCTTTTCTTCCCGGCCGATCGGGTAGACCGCCTGGGTAATCCCGACCGGCGGCGTCGACTGGCGGCTGACATTGATCGTGACGGGATCCTTGAGGATCTCCCGGGTGAGCGCGGCGATCTCGGGCGGCATGGTGGCGCTGAAGAACATGGTCTGCCGCTTGACCGGCAGGTGCTTCAGGACCCGGCGGATGTCGGGCAGGAACCCCATGTCGAGCATCCGGTCGGCCTCGTCGAGCACCAGAACCTCGAGCCGGTCGAGTTTGGCGTACGGGAACCGGAAGTGATCGAGCAGCCGCCCCGGCGTCGCGACGATGATGTCGACCCCGGTGCGGAAGGCATGCTCTTGCGGCCCCATCCCCACGCCGCCAAACACGGCGGCGCCCGTGATCGGCGTGTGGACGGCCAGTTCGTTCAGGTCCTGGGCAATCTGGGCCGCCAGCTCCCGGGTGGGCGAGAGCACCAGCGCCCGGGTCCCGCCCCGCGGCCGGTCGATCAGACGATGAATGATCGGCAGCAGAAACGCGGCCGTCTTCCCGCTTCCCGTCATGGCGCAGGCAAGGAGATCGCGGCCCTCGAGGCCCGGAGGAATGGCGTCCGCCTGAATCGGGGTAGCCCGCGCAAAGCCAAGCTCCTTGACGGCACGGAGCAGGCTCGGATGAAGCGAAAGACCGGAAAACGACACGCGAAGGCCTTGGGTGTTTGGGCGCCGCAAGATAACCCGTTCGGAAGGCACCAACCCGGGTGAACATGGTTACCGGCCCGGCGGGGCGACCAGCAACATTCATGGCCGCCCCGAACACCCCGACACGAGGCTTGACACTTATGATACACAGCATGTATACTCATGACATGAGTAAACGACTCCAGGTCATTGTGGACGACCAGGAATACCGGGATCTCCAGCGGATCGCCCGGCGGCACCGGCTCACGGTGTCAGAGTGGGTCCGCCGAGCCATACGGGAGCTGAGTATGCGAGAACCGACGACGAGCCCCGACCGCAAACTGGCAGCGGTCCGGGAGGCGGCCCGGGGGGCCTACCCCACCGCCGACATTGGGCAGATGCTCGCGGAGATCGAGGCGGGGTATCACCAGGACCTGCCGTGATCTTCGTGGACTCCAACATCCCGATGTACCTGGTGGGGGCGGCCCACCCCCGCAAGGTGGACGCGCAGCGGTTGCTCGAGCGCGCCATCGCCGACCGGGACAAGCTGGTCACCAGCGCGGAGGTATTTCAGGAAATCCTCCACCGGTACATCGCGGTGGGGCGTCGGGACGCCATCCAGCCGGCGTTCGACGCCCTCACCGGCGTGGTCGACGATGTCTTTTCCATCACCCGGGAGGATGTGGAACGTGCCAAAACCATCGCCCAGGGACGGCCCCTCAGCGCCCGCGATGCGCTCCACGCGGCCTGCATGGAGCGCCACGGAGTCGAGCGAGTGATGTCCTTTGATGCCGACTTCGACCGGGTCCCCGGCCTCACTCGAATCGGCTGAGGTCAGACCCCCGCGAAACACG
>JAYUZK010000119.1:0-7276 GCA_043751835.1 Gemmatimonadota bacterium
CGGTTTTGGGCCTCACGGTCGAGCCGCTGCCGCTTCTGGGCGATGTCCCGCGCCTCGACCGCGTCGGTCATGCTCATGAACGTGTCACCGGCCGACGGCACGCCCTCGAACCCGAGCACCCGGATCGGGATCGACGGGCCCGCGACCTTGACGCCTTTGCCGCGCTCGTCCGACAGGGCGCGAACCCGGCCCGAGAACTTGCCGCAGATGAAGTTGTCGCCGACCCGCAGGGTCCCGCGCTGAACCAGCACGGTCGCCAGCGGCCCCTTGCCAGGGTCGAGCGTCGCCTCCAGCACCGTGCCACTCGCCTCGGTATCGGGATTGGCCTTGAGGTCGAGGATCTCGGCCTGCAGCAGGACCTGCTCGAGCAACTGGGGGATTCCGGTCCCCTTCTTCGCCGAGATCGCCGCGGAGAGGACGGTGCCGCCGAAGTCCTCCAGGACCACCTGATACTGGAGCAGGTCCTGCTTCACCTTCTGCACGTTGGCCGTCGGGAGGTCGACCTTGTTGATAGCGACGATGATCGGAACGCCGGCGTTCTTGGCGTGGCTGATTGCCTCGATTGTTTGCGGCATCACCTGGTCATCGGCGGCGATCACCAGCACGACGATGTCGGTAACTTGGGCGCCGCGGGCCCGCATGGCCGTGAACGCCTCGTGGCCCGGGGTATCGAGGAAGGTGATTTCCTTCCCGTTGTCGAGGGACACATGATACGCGCCGATATGCTGGGTGATCCCGCCCGCCTCACCAGCCACCACGTTGGCTTTCCGGATGTGGTCGAGCAAGGACGTCTTCCCGTGGTCGACGTGACCCATGATCGTCACGATCGGCGACCGCGGCCTGAGCGATTCCTGACTGTCGGCCGGTCCGGTCGGGGCCATCTCGGCCCCATACTCCTCTTCGCGAACCGCCTGGAACCCGAACTCCGACGCGATCAGTTCGATCTGGTCGAAGTCGAGCCGTTGGTTCACGGTGACCATCATGCCCATTTCCTTGAACGCGAACTGGACGATCTGCGTCGACGGGATCTTCATGGCTTCCGCGAGCTCGGAGACCGAGATGAACTCGTTGACCCGGATCCGGGTCTTTTCCCGCTCCTTCTCCTCCGCGCTCCTGGTCGCAAGCAGGTCGCGGTAGCTGGGCTCGTCGAACCGCCGTTTCCTGGGGCCCCCCTTCATGCCGGCCAGCGTCTTCAGGATGTTGGCCTGCACCTGATCCTGATCGACGTAGTTCTTCCGGCTCTTCTTCCCCTTCTTCCGCCCGCCTTGGCCCTTGGCCGGCGCATCGGGTCCGAACGTCCGTGCCGGTCCGCCCGGTCCGGCCGGCGCCCCGGGACGGAAGCCCGGCCCGCCAGGCCGCGGGCCGCCCGGACCTGACCGTCCGGGAGGACCGCCAGGACGGCTGAACTGCCCCGGTCGCCCAGGCGGCCCGCTTCGGCTGGGACCGCCGGGACCACGCTGGCCCGGTCCGCCCGGCCCACGAGCAGGACCACCCGGTCCCGAGCGTTCCCCGGGGCGCGTGTTGCCGCCGGCGCTGCTGAAGACCGGACGAGGGCCGGTCGGACCCCGCTGCACCCTTGGGGGGACAAACGGACGGCGTGGAGCCGCGTTGGGATCCTGACCGGTGAGCAATGCGGCTTGCTGGCTGACGGGCGGCAGGCGGGGTGGAATCGGCGGGAGCGTGGGCCGCACGGCCTTCGGCTCCTCCTTGACCGGTTCCGGTGCGACCGGCTGTTCAACCGGCTCATCCGAGGGCCGCGAAGGCAGTTCCTTGAAGAGGGCCCTGGCCCGCTCGTCAATCGTCGGCATCGGCCCCGTCGGGGCTTCGAGCCGCTCGAACAGGACCGGCTTCTCGAGGTCCAGCACGGGGGTTTCCCGGGCGACCCGTTCGGCCTCAGCCTGGATGGCGGCCTCGGACACGGCGACGTCGGCGGCGGTCCGCCGGCGTTTCGACGGCTTGACCTCGATCGGCGTGGGCGCCACGGGGGCGGCCTCGACCGCCTTCGTGGTACGACGTTTCGGCTTCTTCGGCTCGTCCGGTTGCGCCGCCTGCTTCCGCTTCTCGCGTTCCCAGCGGAGCCGAACGGCCGCTACCTGGGAATCGTCGAGCGGCTGGAGCGGGCCACGCGCAGCGACGTGCATATCCTTGAGCAGCCCCATAAGCTGATCACTTGGAATGCCGAACTCGGATGCCAGATCCTGGACTTTCGTTTTCACCACTCAGGCCTCCATCGACCCCATCTCACGGGCGAGCCGGATGATCCCGTCCGCCAACGCCGGATCGCGCACGCCCACCACCATGACGGGGGGCTTGCCCAATCCGGCGCCTAACGCCTGCGACGCGGGGCCGCCGATCTGCGGAATCCCCTTCGCCGTTGCCAGCCGAGCCGTCTTCTCCAGCGCCCGCTGACTCGCGTCGCTGGCCACCACAATGCACCGGCATTCACCCACCTGCAGTGCCCGCCGGACGGCCTCGACGCCAATCAGGACATGACCCGCCCGGAGCCCGAGCCCCAGCAGGCCGACAATCCCGCTCATTCCGTCTTCGCCGGATCCTCGGTCGTCTCTTCCGCCGTCAAGTCGGTCAGAAACGCCAACATCTCTTCCGCCGCCTCCGGCGTCATGCCCTCGATCTTGGCGACATCCTCGCGTTCGAGGTCGAGGATATCGTTGAGGGTCCGGTAGCCGGCCTTGCCGAGCGTCCCGACCACATCGGCCGAGAGCCCCTTCAGCTCGGAGAGATTGATCTGGCTCACCATTTCCTCACCATCGAGGGGCGCCAGCGCGAACAGCGGACCCTCGCCGCCCCGCTCCAGCCACTCGCGGCTCGAATAGAGATCGATCTTCCACCCGGTCAGCTCGGACGCCAGCCGAACGTTCTGACCGTTCTTGCCGATCGCCAGCGAGAGCTGATCCTCGTCCACCACGGCCTGGATCGTCTTGGTCTCCGGATCGGAGAACACCTTGGCAACCCGGGCCGGCGCGAGCGCGAGCCGGGCAAACCGCTCGGGGTCCGGCGACCACGGCACGATGTCGATCCGCTCACCGGAGAGCTCGTTCACCACCGCCTGGACCCGCGAGCCCTTGAGGCCGACACACGCGCCGACCGGATCGATGGCGTCGTCCTTCGAGATCACCGCCACCTTGGTCCGGCTTCCCACCTCGCGCGCGATCGCCCGGATGTCGACGATGTCATGGGCAATTTCCGGCACTTCGAGCCGGAACAGCGCCGCGACGAACATCGGATCGGAGCGGGACAGCACCAGCCGCGGGCCCTTCGGCGTCTCCTCGAGGCGCTTCAGCACGGCGCGCATCGTGTCGCCCTGGTGAAAGTGCTCCCGATGGTTCTGCTCCCGGTATGGGATGATCGCCTCCGCCTCTTTGAACTTGGCCAGCATCAGGACGATCTTGCCCCGTTCGATCTGCTGGACCTCGCCCGACAGCAGCTCGCCAACCTTGTTGCCGAATTCTTCCCGGATCTTGGTCCGCTCGCCCTCGCGGACCCGCTGAATGATCCGCTGCTTGGCCGCCTGAACGGCGAGCCGGCCGAAATCCGCGAACGGGACTTCTTCTTCGAGGACGTCGCCGATCTGGAAATTGTCGTCTTCGTAGCGGGCCTCATCGACGGTGACCTGGAAACTCGGATCGTCGATCACATCCACCACGGTTCGAAGCCGGACGACCCGGATCGAGCCCTGCAGTTCGTCGACTTCCAGCTCGAATTTGACGTTCGGTCCGAACTTCCGGACCAGGGCCGCGTGAATCCCGTCCCGCAGCAGATCGAGAAGATCGGCGCGATCGAGTTGCTTCGCATTGGTCAACTCGCGAAAGGCCGCGAGCATTTCGACGGATCCAGCCATCGACACCACCCTCCGAACGGAGGCCAAGGTTACCGCGAACCCGTTGAGAGTCCGCGACGATTGGGTCACGCTCTTGACTGATTGGGACGACCGCCCGGTGAGCACCTGCGCGCGTCCCCCGAAGCGTGGGGACGGCATCAACCACATGGCCGGAAAAAAAATGTGGGGGAGCACCCCACATCACCCGAACCACCCACCCCACCGCTCAAGACTAGGAATGTACCCTTCCCGGCCCCGAGCGTCAATCGCGTCAGTTAGGCTACTGCTTTGTGTTATCGACCGTTACGCCGATCGAACTGAAACCCTTGTTCTTGGATGGGTCCACTGCCTCCGCCCGAAGGGAGTGGGCCCCGTTCCCCACTGACCGGGTGTTCCAGAGGACCGCGAACGGCACCGAGATATCGGTTCCGATGGGCTGGCCATCCACCGTGAATACCACACTGTCAACTCCAAACCCATCAAGGGCTTGTACCGAGAAAGTGACGCTGCCACTCACGGTCGAGTCCGCTTTGGGCGAGGTGATGATCACGATCGGACTGTCCGTATCCGTTTGGTCCGCCAGGTTGCCACACGCCATCCCAAGGAAACCGACTCCAATCACACCAACCAGCTTTCTCATTGACCGCCCCCTGGTTCCGTTCCAAATCATTGTGGGGCCGGAAACCCCAGTAGCGCCACCATTCGCCCATCCCGGCCCCCGGACGCCCTGTGGCTCATGAACCGGGTCCGGTCATGGGCCGAGCACCCCGATGACACCGATACCCGCCGAACCCCCTCCGCGATCGCCTGCGCCGCGATCACCCTCCGAAGATCGAGATGGGCGGCCGACCCGGTCGCCGGCTGCCCGCAAGCCGCCGCCACGTCGGCCCCTACCTCGTAACACGCCCCGCAGATCCCGACCCCCGCGTGAACCACAAGGTCGGCCGGACGCGAGCCGGCATGGTCGCGAAGAGCGGAGATCCCGGCCGCGACGATCCGCCCCGCGGTGCCCCGCCATCCCGAATGGAGCAGGGCGACCGCCCCGGCCACCGGATCGACCAGGTACACCGGGACGCAATCAGCCAGCGACACCGCCAGCATGACACCCGGTGCCCGAGTGGCATGGCCGTCGGCTCCGTCCCGGATCGAGAGGTCGGTGACCCGATCGTGCCACAGCACCCGGACGCCATGGACCTGGCGAGCGACCACGATGCCGTCGAACCCCGGGAAGGCCCGGCCCACCATCCGCCACCGCTCCAGCACTACGCCAATCGGCGCCCCACCACCGAGTCCCAAGTCGAATGGACTGGCTGGGTCACCCCGTCCCGTCAGCCCCGCGACGACACCGAATTCCTCCCGCCAGCCGGGGATCTCGAACCAAGGGACGTCACCGGCGGGTGTGGCCGTTTCCGCCGTCACGGTCGGCTCAGTCATCCACCCGTTCGATCGCCGCGCCGAGTTCGATCAGGCGCGCATCGATCCGCTCGTACCCCCGCTCGATCTGACCGATGTTGTGGATGGTGCTCTGCCCCTCCGCGGCGAGCGCGGCGAGGAGCATCGCCATGCCGGCCCGGATATCCGGAGACTCCACGATGCCGCCTCGGAGGGGCGAGGGTCCCGAGATGACCGCCCGGTGGGGATCGCAGAGAACGATCCGGGCGCCCATCCCGATCAGCTTGTCGACAAAGTAGAGCCGGGACTCGAACATCTTCTCGAAGATCAGGATCATTCCGGCGCACTGAGTCGCGGCGACCACCGCGATCGACATGGTGTCCGCCGGAAAAGCGGGCCAGGGACCGTCCTCGAGTTTCGGAACGTGGCCGCCGAGATCGGCGCGAATCCGCCGCTCCTGATCGCGATCGACGGTGAGACGGGTGCCCTCGAGGCGGGGGCGGATCCCGAGTCGTTCGAACCCGATCAGGGTGGCCCGCAGATCATCGCCCCGGACCCCGTCGATCGTGATCTGCCCGTTGGTGACCGCGGCGAGCCCAATGAAACTGCCGATCTCAATGTGGTCCGGGCCGATATCGTAGCGGCAGCCCGCGAGCGGTCGGCCGCCGTGAATGACGTAGGTGTTGCTGCCGATCCCTTCGATCGAGGCGCCCATGGCCATGAGCATCCGGGCCAGGTCCTGCACATGGGGCTCGGCCGCCGCATTCCGGAGGGTCGTGATCCCTTCGGCCTTGACCGCCGCCATCAGGGCGTTTTCCGTCCCGGTCACGCTGGGCTCATCGAGAAAGATGTCCGCGCCCTTCAGCCTCCGGGCCTCGATCTCGAACCGTTCACCAACCATGACCGTGGCGCCGAGCGCCTCGAGCGCCAGGAAGTGAGTGTCGACCCGCCGTCGCCCGATGACGTCACCACCGGGCGGTGGCAGCACTACCTGGCCGAACCGGGCCAGCAACGGAGCGGCAAGGAGGATCGAGGCCCGGATGCGGGCGCAGAGGCCGGCGTCGAGCGGCTTCGACGTGACGTTGGCGGTGTCGATCCGGAGCGCATTGGGACCCGTCCAGGTCACCAACGCGCCGAGGTCCTCAAGCAGCGCCACCATCATCTCGACGTCCCGGATCCGGGGCACGTTGCCCAGATCGACCGGCTCGTCGGCGAGAAGGGTGGCAGCGAGAATCGGGAGGGCGGCGTTCTTGTTGCCCGCGGGACGGACAGTGCCGGCGAGCGGTCGCCCGCCGTGAACGATGAATCGAGGCGCCATGGCGCAAAACCTCGCCCCCGGAGTGGCGGCGCGTCAAGCGGAAGCCATTATCTTGAGCTCGATGACGACACCCTACTGGGTTGGCCCGACCGTCGCGATCGCCCTGGTGGTGATCGCTTTGGGATTCGTCGCGATCGCCGCCGCGCTCGTGGTGGCCGGCCGGATGGCCGGCCGGCAGGCCGAACGGCTCTCCGAGGAGGTGGCCTCCCTCCGGAAGGACCTGGGCCCGACCATCGACGCCGTGAACCGGATCGCCGGATCGGGCGCGGAGGTAGGCGGCCGGGTCAAGGAGGAAATCCTGGCCGTCGTGGACGTCAGCCGCCGGCTCCGGCGCCAGGCGGTTCGCGGTGCCCGCCGCGTGGAAGGTCGGCTCGAGGAACTCGACGCCCTCTACGAAGTCGTCTCCTCGGAAGTCACCGAGACCGCCCTCGACGTGTCCGCCACCCTCCGCTCGTTCCGGACCGGTGCGTCGGCACTGAGCCGGATCAAACGGCTCCTGGTCAGGGCCCGCCGGTGAGCGGTTGGCGTTCCGTCGTGGCCGGGCTTGGTGTCGGACTGCTGCTGGTGGCCCTCTTCCCGGCCGATGCGCACGCCTGGACCCACGGAACCCATGTCTTCCTCAGCGACACCATCCTCGCCAACCTGAAGCTGCTGCCGGCCGGCGTCGCCGACTTGATCGGCGCTTTTCCGCACGATTTCCTGTACGGCTCAATCGCGCCCGACACCTC
>JAYUZK010000120.1:0-3812 GCA_043751835.1 Gemmatimonadota bacterium
ATCGGCTGGATAAAAGTCACAAAATCGACATCGCCGTCGTCATCCCCTGAATTCGGTTTGCCGTCCGGACCGTCGTTATCGAAGGCGGACCACGCCGTATCCGCACCCGGGCCGTTGGAAATCGAGTCGAGCACGGCGATCAGCATCCGCCCGAAGCGCTGTCCGTCGTCACTGCAGGTATTGACGACGCCGATCCCGTTGCAATTGTTCTCGTAATAGGTATTCGACGAGTCGACCCGGACCGGATCGAACACCCGGCCCTGTATCGAGATTCGGCCGTTGGAGATCTGCTCGTAGTAGGTCTTGAGACTGTAGGGCCGTGCCAGGGGCGGCGGGTTCCCGAACAGCACACTTTGGAAATCAGCCGTTGGATAGGCCGCGTCCACGCCCTTGAACTGAATCGGAATCACCGGCACCACGAAGGTACCGGTCACCGACATCGCCGACGCGCCTCCTCCGGCCGCGGTGGCTGCGAGGAAGGGGCGCGACCCGTTCAGAGACGCCAGATCCCCGCGCTGAATCGCGGCCCAGCGATTGGCCCTGACCTGGGCCGCCCGCACCCGCCAGGCGCTGTTCGGCGCCCAGTCCATCCCGGGGACCTCGAACCGCCCCAACTGGGCCCCCGGTCGCTGGGCCGAGGCCGAAGCCACCACCCCGGCAAGGAGCCAGAGACTCCCCACCGCTGCCGCCTTCTTCATTGTGAAGCCCTTGGTCGGTGAACCCGCACCCGTAACAACAATAACAGGCCCCCCTGCCCCCGACAGAGCGGCGCAGACCCACCCCGTAGGGGCTCCCGGACTCTCTTGTGTCGTCCAGTGTAGCGAATTAGCTTAAGTCATTGTTGGGCAACAGGATCGCTCGTCACGATCCAGTCACTCTCAAATCTGCGGGGTTTTCTCGTGTCGACACCGACGACCACTGCCACCGACATCTCGCTGTTCGAGAAGTGCCGGAAGTTCACTCGGGCCGACGAGATCAAGGCCCAGGGGCTGTATCCGTACTTCAAGCCGATTTCGGAGTCCGAGGACACGGTCGTCGTCATCGAAGGCCAGAAGCGGATCATGCTGGGGTCCAACAATTACCTGGGCCTGACCCATCACCCCAAAGTCCTGGAAGCCGCCACCCGGGCCCTCCACATCTACGGCTCGGGCTGCACCGGCAGCCGGTTCCTGAATGGCACGCTCGACCTCCACCTCCAGCTCGAAGATTCCCTGGCCCGCTTTCTCGGCAAGGACGACTGCATCGTCTTTTCGACCGGATACAACGCCAATCTTGGCTTGATTTCGGGCTTGGTCACCAAAGGCGACGTAATCTTCCTCGATAAGCTCGATCACGCCTCGATCGTCGACGGTGCCAAGATGAGCTATGGCACGACCGAGCGCTTCAACCACGGTGACATCGACGGCCTCGAACGCAAGCTGTCGCGCAGCGAGGGCACGGGCGGCCGGATGGTGATCGTGGACGGCGTGTACTCCATGGAAGGCGACATCGCCGACATCCCGGAGTTGCTCAAGGTCTGCCGGCGGCACGGCGCCGCCCTCGCCATCGACGACGCCCACTCGATCGGCGTCCTCGGCCCCAACGGCGACGGCACCGCGGCCCATTTTGGTCTCGCCGATGAGGTCGATATCATCGCCGGCACCTTCTCGAAGTCGCTCGCGTCAATCGGCGGATTCGTGGCCGGGTCGAAGTCGGTCATCAACTATCTCCGGCACCACAGCCGGCCGCTGATCTTCACCGCGGCGCTTCCTCCCGCCAACACCGCCGGCGTTCTCGCCGCGCTCGAAGTTCTGCAGCGGGAGCCGGAGCGCCGCGAGCACCTCTGGGCCAACACTCGACGTCTGGCCGATGGTTTCCGAAGTCTCGGCTTTGAGATCGGGCCGTCGCAAACGCCGATCATCCCGATCCTGATCGGTCCGCTCGACCAAACCTTGTTCATGTGGCGCAAGGTGTTCGACGCTGGCATCTTCACCAATCCGGTCGTGCCCCCGGCGGTCGCGCCGTCGCAATGCCGGCTCCGGACCAGCGTGATGGCCACCCACACGGCCGGTCAAATCGACTACTGCCTCGAGACCATTGGCAAGCTGGGCCGGGAGCTGGGCGTCATCTGAGTACCGCCGTCACGGTTCGGTCGGTCGCGAGCCGTGCCGACTTGAACGCCTTCATCGATCTGCCGTATCGACTTCACGCGCGGGACCTGTCATGGGTCCCGCCGTTGCGTCGGGACGTCGGAATCCTCCTCTCCCGCACCAAGAACCCATTCTTCGAACACGCCGAGGCCGAATATTTTCTGGCCGAGCGGGATGGCGCGGTGGTCGGACGCGTGGCCGCCATCGCCAACCGACTGCACAACGAAACCCATGGTGACAAGACCGGCTTCTTCGGCTTCTTCGAAACCAGAGACGACCCGGCCGTCACCGCCGCCCTGTTCGAGCGGGTTGGCGCATGGCTGGCCGCCCGGGGGTTTGACTCCATGCGGGGCCCGGCCTCGTTCTCGGTCAACGACGAATACGGATTGTTAGTGCACGGGTTCGACACCCCGAACACGATCATGATGCCGCACAACCCGGCCTCGTACGCCCGCCTGATCGAAGGCGCCGGGTTCCGAAACGCGAAGACCCTGGTCGCCTACGAGGGCGGCTCCGAGGCGCACTTCGTCGAGCCACCTGAACGGATCAAGCGGGCGGTTGAACTTGCGCGCGAGCGCTACGGTATCACGGTTCGGCCGATGCGAATGGGGGACTTCAAGGCCGAGGTGGATCGGATCAAGGTTCTCTACAACCGGTGCTGGGAGGCGAACTGGGGCGCCATCCCGATGACCGACCATGAGATCGATCATCTCGCCGCCCAGTTCAAGCCCGTGGTCGTCGCCGACCTGGTTCCTTTTGCCGAGCGGAACGGCGAACCCGTGGGCTTCGGCCTCGCGCTCCCCGACTTCAATCAGGCGCTCCGGACCAATCGCAATGGATCAATGTTCCCCGCGGCGCTGCGACTGCTCTGGCAGCTGAAGACCCGGCGGATCCGCCGCTGCCGGATTCTCCTGCTCGGAGCCCTGCCCGAATTCCGTGGCAAGGCGATCGACGCGATTCTCTATCACTGGATCTGGACCCGGGCCGGCCAGCGCAACATGACCTGGGGCGAAGGCGGCTGGGTATTGGAAGACAACCCCACGATGAATGCCGGCCTCCAGAAGCTCGGCATGACGCCGTACAAGACCTACCACGTTTACGAGCGGCAGCTGTGAAAGTGCTCGTCACCGGAGCCACCGGTTTCGTCGGTGGTCACCTGGTTGATGCCCTGCTCGCCCGACGAGACACCGTTACCGCCCTGGTTCGCGAGCCCGGCCGCGCCAAGGACTTGGCGCGACGCGGCGTCCACTTGGTCGAAGGGGGGCTCGCTGACGCGGCCGCGCTCCGCCGGGCCTGCGCGGACCAAGAAGTCATCTATCATCTGGCCGGTCTGGTGGCGGCGCGGAGCGAGGCCGAGTTCCTGGCGACCAATCGAGACGGCACCGCGAGCCTCGTGACGGCCGCAACTGCGGCTGGCGCCAGCCGATTCCTGCTGGTCTCCTCACTGGCGGCGGCTGGCCCGACGACCGCCGGCAACCCGCTGACCGGCACGGAGCCCGCCCGACCCGTGACTCGGTACGGGCGAAGCAAGCTCGCGGCTGAAGCAGTGGTGAGGGCATCGGGCCTCGCGTGGACCATCGTCAGGCCACCGGCGGTCTACGGGCCGGGAGATCGCGAGATGCTTCGGATCTTCAAGGCGGCGGCTCTCGGCCTGGCTCCAGTGTTCGGCGACGGATCCCAGGA
>JAYUZK010000121.1:0-3660 GCA_043751835.1 Gemmatimonadota bacterium
CGCGTTAGGCTGTGTAGCGGGCTACACCGTGGCCAACGACTACGCCTTCCGTGACTATCTCGAGAACTACTACCGCCCGAATCTCCGGGTGAAGAGCCGCGACCGGGCGACCCCGCTCGGTCCCTGGCTGGTGGACGCGGCCGACGTGCCCGACCCGATGAACCTGGCCCTGCGAACCACGGTGAACGGCAAGGAAACCCAGACCGGGTCGACCCGGGACATGATCTTCGGCGTCGCCTGGCTGATCGAATACCTGAGCGGCTTCATGACCCTGTCTCCCGGCGACCTGATTCTCACCGGCACGCCCGAAGGCCTGGCCGACACGCGCCCGGGCGACGAAGTGATCACGGAGGTGGAAGGCGTGGGACGACTGTCGAGCACGATCGTGGCCGAGGAGGCCTGATGCCCCATTTCGTGGTGGAGTACACCGACAATCTCGGCGCCGAAGCCCGGATCGCCGATCTGCTGACGCGGGTGAACCGGATTCTGCTCGATCAGGGGGGCGTTTTCCCGGCCGGCGGGATCCGCTCAAGAGCCGTGCGGCTCACCGAGTACGCCGTGGCCGACGAGGCTGCCGACTATGCCTTCGTGCATGCCGTGCTCACCATCGGCGCCGGCCGCCCGGCGGAGGTCCAGCAGCGGGTCGGCAACCAGATCTTCGACGCGATCAAGGATCACTTCGCCGACCTGTTCTCCCACCGGCTGCTGGCCCTCTCCTTCGAGCTTGGCGAATTCAGCGAGCAGGGGACCTGGAAGCACAACAATATCCACGCCCGCTTCAAGAAGGCCTGAGGGTCTCATGGACAAGCGCCTCTTCCCCGAACTCGCCCGGCAGCTGGATCAGTCGGAGAAAAGCCGGCAGCAAATCCGTCAGTTCTCGCTGGAATACCCGGACATCACGATCGAGGACGCCTACGCGATCCAGAAGGAGTGGCTGGCGATGAAGGTCGCCGCCGGGCGGCGGATCGTGGGGCACAAGATCGGCCTGACATCGAAGGCGATGCAATACGCCTCGAACATTTCCGAGCCGGACTACGGCACCCTGCTCGACGACATGGTGTTCCAGAACGGCTCGACCATTCCGATGGACCGGTTCATCGTGCCCCGGGTCGAGGTGGAGCTGGCGTTCGTTCTGGGCCGCTCGCTGTCAGGCCCGAACTGCACGCTGTTCGATGTCCTGGCCGCGACCGAGTACGTGGTGCCCGCAGTCGAAATCATCGACGCCAGAATCCACCAGGTGGATCCCGACACCAGGGTGACCCGGAAGGTGATGGATACCATTTCGGACAATGCCGCCAACGCCGGCATCGTGCTCGGCGGCCGGCCGTTCAAACCGACCGACGGCGATATGCGGTGGGTGGCCGCGCTCTGTCACCGGAACGGCGAAATCGAGGTCTCAGGTGTCGCGGCAGCCGTGCTCAATCACCCCGCGAATGGCGTGGCCTGGCTGGCCAACACGCTGGCACCGTATGGCGTGGCGCTGGAGCCCGGGGAAATCGTGCTGGGTGGGTCCTTCGTTAGCCCCGTGCCGGCCCGGAAGGGAGACACCTTCCACGTGGATTTCGGCCCGCACGGGTCGATCGCCTTCAACTTCGGGTGATGCTTGGCCCCGCCCATGCCGGGCGGGGTCGTTCCAATCGTCAAGCGACGGACTTGCCAGCCGGGAAGAACCGACCAAGGATCCCGCCGATCACGCCGCCCAACGCGCCCGACCCCACCGCCATCCCGAGGCCGGCAATGTTGAAGCCAGGCCACTGGCCGGTTGCCACCGCGAGCAGCGATCCGATGATGCTGCTGCCCCCGCCCACCACCGCACCGCCGCCGGCCGACTGCCCCATCGCCGCGCCCGGCGACCACCGAGAGAACAGCGCACCGGCGACCACCGAGAGCACGGTGCCGCAGATGGCGTAGAAGTTGGGCATCTGGCCCAACGCCGGAACGAACTTGCCGATCGCCACCATCACGGCCTGAAGGGCCGCGCCGGCAACGAGGGACCGCGACATCGGACCATTACCCATGACTTCGCCTTGCAGGGGAAGCCAGAACGTGCCGCTCGGCGGCCACTCTGTCAAGAACCCGTCATTCGGACTTGAGGGCGGTGACCGGACTGACCAGGCCGGCCCGACGCGCCGGGACCCAGGCCGCCACCGCCGCCACGCCAATCAGCAGGAGCGGCACCAGCACGAACGTGACCGGGTCGAAGGCCTTCACCCCGAAGAGCAGGCCCTCGAGCAGCTTCCCGACCACCAGCGCCAGGACGATCCCGACCCCCGCCCCGCTCAGCACCAGCCGGAGCCCGCCCCACAGCAGCAGCCGCACCACCGATGCCGGCCCCGCGCCGAGGGACAGCCGGATCCCGACTTCGCGGCTCCGCTGCGCCACGGCATAGCTCACGGCACCGTAGAGGCCGATACAGGCCATCACCATCGCCAACACCGCGAAGGCCATCAGCGCCGTGGCGCCCATCTTGAGCGGGTAGGCCTGCGTCGAGATGAACCCCTGCAGCGTTCCGCTCTGCATGGCAAAAATCCGGGAATCCACCTCCGTGGCGGCCCGACGCATTGCAGCCACAGCTTGTTCCGCACTGCCTGTCGTGCGAGCCACATACCAGATCGGATCGCCCCAGGTCTCGGTCATCGGCGTGTAAATGAAGGGGCGCGGCGCCTCGCTCAGACTGCGGATCTTGGCATCCTTCACGATCCCGGCTATCTCGACCTGCCGTTCGCCGTTCCGAAATCTTTGGCCCAGGGCACTCCGCCCGGGGAAGAAGCGAGCGGCGAAGGCCTCATTGACCAGGGCGGCGCGAATCACGGAATCGGCGTCCTGCATGGTCAGGTTCCGCCCCGCGACGAGCGTCAAACCGGCCGCCGCGATGAACCCGGTATCGATCGCGGCGGCGTCGACGTTGTGCGAGGTCCGGCCGGGCGGGGGCTCGATGCCTTCGACGTTGATATCACGGCCCTGCGTGCTGAGGGCATTGAGGTGCAGATTGCTGGCCATGCCCACGGCGTCCACGCCGGGAATCTCGGCAAACCGGCGCACGAGGCGGCCGGCAATCTGCGCTGCTTCACTCCGGGACTGATCGCCGCCGGCGGCAAGCCAGATGATACCGGCCGGCCTGGCCCCAAAGCCGGGATCGACATTGCGCGCCGCTCCGAGGCTCCGGATGAACAAACCGGCAATCACCAGCAGCACCATCGAGACGGCGACTTGCCCGCCCACAAGAAGGTGGCGCAAAGCCCAGCGCTGGCGCCCCCCACCCGTGGTTTCGTCTCTGATGACCGATGCCAATTCCATCCGCGTGGACTGGAGGGCCGGCATCAGGCCGAAGACCAGGCCCGCCGCCACCGAGATGGCCACCGAGAAACCCAGGACGCGCCAGTCGAGGGTCAGGGCCAGATCGATGGTCACCGGCAGCGGGAAATTGCTCGAGAGTACGGCCCTCAGAGCGAGCCGGCCAAGCACGACCCCCAGCAGGCCGCCACCCAGCGCCAGCAGGACCGTCTCAACCAGCAACTGGGTGATCAACTGGGCGCGGGTGGCGCCGAGCGCCAGGCGAACCGCGATCTCCTTCCGTCGATCGACCGCCCGTGCCAGGAGGAACCCGGCGAGATTGGCGCAGGCAATCACCAGCACCAGTCCGACGACCAGCATCAGCAT
>JAYUZK010000122.1:0-20417 GCA_043751835.1 Gemmatimonadota bacterium
TGCTCGTGCCTGGTCTGGGCGCGCTCAACAAGAAGATCAATGGCGCCCACCGATGGATCAATTTGCCGGGAGCGAGTTTCCAACCCTCGGAGCTCGCCCGGTTTGCGATCGTCGTATGGGCCGCGATGATGGCGGCGAAGAAGGGCGAGCAAATTCGCCAGTTCAAGAACGGGGTCGGCCCGGTCCTCCTGGTGACCGGCTTCGTCGCGCTGCTGGTGCTCCTCGAACCGAACCTGTCGATGGCGACGGTCATTGCCCTGCTTGGCGGCGTCGTGCTCTTCGCTGCGGGCGCCCGGATTGGACAATTCTTGCTGCTGTTCATCGTGGTGGTTTTTCTCGGCGTCGGCGCCATCATGGCGAAGCCCTACCGCTACCAGCGGGCGAAGTGCTTCCTCGGCCTCGCCGCGAACTGCGAGGAGGGGACCGACTGGCAACTCAACCAGGCGACCAAGGGGTTCGCCTCCGGCCGAGTGGTGGGAACCGGTTTTGGGGAGGGGCAGCTCAAACTCAACTATCTGCCCGAAGCGTCATCCGATTTTCTGTTCAGCACCGTTGGGGAAGAGTGGGGGTTTCTGGGCGTGATCTTCTTGCTGGGGCTGTTCGGCGTGGCCTGCTGGCTCGGGTTCCGGATCGCGCAGACCGCGCCCGATCCGTTCGGCCAATACCTGGCCACCGGCCTCACCGCCTCGATCGGGATCACCGCGCTGATGCACATGGCCGTCAACATGGGCCTGATGCCCACCACAGGGCTCGCGCTCCCGTTCATGTCATCGGGCCGGTCGAATCTCATGGTGACGTTGCTGGGGGTCGGGGTGCTGATCAGCGTGGGCCGGATGCGGGGCCGCGCCATGGCTCGATGACGCCTCGCACGGTACTGATCGCGGGGGGCGGCACGGGCGGTCACCTGATGCCCGCGCTGGCGGTGGCCGAGTCGCTGCGCCGGGCCCGTCCCGAATGGCGGGTGGTTCTGGTGGGCGCCCAACGTGGCGTCGAGGCCACGCTCCTTCCCGCTCGCAACTTCCCCTTCGAGTTGTTGCCGGTCGAACCGATCTACCGGCACCAGTGGTGGAAGAATCTTCGGTGGCCCTGGCTCGCCGTCCGCATCTACCGGCACGTGGCCAGGTTGCTGGACCGGGAGCGTCCGGCCCTGGTCTTGGGCACCGGCGGTTACGCTGCCGGGCCCGTGGTCTGGCTGGCCGCACGGCGTGGCATTCCAACCGCGATCCTCGAACAGGATGCGTATCCGGGGTTGGTGAGCCGTTGGCTCGCCGGTACGGTACGCGAGGTCTATCTCGGCGCTCCCGAGGCAGCGGCGGCCCTTCGTCCGGGACGACACACCGTGGTGGTCGTGACCGGAAGCCCGATCGCGGTGCCGGATCCCGAGCGGCGGGCCGACGCGGCCCGACATTTCGGCCTCGAGCCAGGCCGCCCCGTCGTGCTGATTTTGGGCGGGAGCCAGGGATCGGTGGCCATCAACGATGTGGTGGCGCAATGGATCGACGCCGGTGGGGCGGACCGCCTAACGCTGATCTGGGCAACCGGCCGGGCCAGCGTCGAGCGGTTTCGGCCGCATCACCGGCCGCCCCGCGTCCACGTCGTGGATTTCCTCGACCCGGTGGCGGATGGGTACGCGGTGGCGGACCTCGTCGTCGCCCGCGCCGGGATGATGACCCTCGCGGAACTCGCGGCGTGGGGACTCCCGAGTATTCTGATTCCGCTTCCGACCGCGGCGGCCGACCACCAGACCAAGAATGCCCGGGTGATGGGCGCCGCGGGGGCGGCGCGGGTGCTCCCGCAGGCCGGCCTCAATGCCGAAACCCTAGGCGGCGCGATTGCGAGCCTCCTGGCGGACGTCGCCGGGCTGAACCGAATGAGGGAGGCGGCCCGCGCCCGAGGGCGTCCCGGGGCGGTGGCCGACATTACAGCCCGGGTCGAGGCCTTGATTGGCCCTTGACGCTCTTTTCTAAACCATTGGGGCTATTTTAGATTAGCCTCTCAGGGATGAACCTGTTTCTCAAGACGGATCCACGCCCGCTGCACTTCGTGGGCATCGGCGGCGCCGGGATGAGCGCGCTGGCCTTGGTCGCTCTGCGGCGGGGAATCGCTGTGACCGGGTCGGACGCGGATCTGGGCGGTGTGGGCGATCTGGTCGCCCGCGGCGCCGAAGTCGAGCGGGGCAGCGCGGTCGGGCTGGTGGCCCGGTCCCGGGCCGTGGTGGTGAGCGCCGCGATCCCGTCGGCGCATCCGGATCTGGTCAGGGCGCGGGAGCTGGGTCTCCCCCTGGTGCCCCGGAAAGAGGCATTGGCCGGCTTGATCGGGGCGGCGCAGTCGGTGGCGATCGCCGGAACCCACGGCAAGACGACCACCACCGTCATGACCACGGAAGCACTGGTCGGGGCAGGGTTCGACCCCACCGGGCTGGCGGGTGGCCGGGTGCCGGACTGGGGAGGCAACGCAAGGCTTGGGGGCACGGATCTGTTCGTGGTCGAGGCCGATGAGTACGACCAGGCGTTTCTCGCTCTGCGGCCGACCATCGCGGTAATCAACAACGTCGAGCCGGACCATCTCGAGTGCTATGGCTCGGTCGAGGCGATGGAGGCGGCGTACCAGCGGTTCGCAGGTCCGGCGAGCCGGATGCTGATCGGCAACGACGGACCAGGCGCGGACCGGGTAGCGGCTGGCCTTGATGCCGCCCGGGTCTGGCGGTTTGGTCCGGGGGCGGCGGGGCTCGCCATCGGGGCCGTCGAGGCGGGGCCCGATGGGACCCGCGCCACGGTGGGGTTCCCCGACGGTGAGACGGTCGCCCTTCGCCTGGTGGTGCCGGGTCTCCACAACCTCCGGAACGCCACGGCCGCGCTCGGGGTGGTTCACGCGTTAGGCGGCGACCGGGGACGGGCGGCGGCGGCGCTGGGCGAGTTTCGCGGGGTCGGGCGGCGGTTCGAACGGATTGGCGACGCGGGCGGTGTCACGGTGGTCGATGACTACGCCCACCACCCGACCGAACTGGCGGCAACCCTAGCCGCGGCCCGTCAGGTTTTCCCGGGGCGGAGGCTGGTGGCGGTCTTCCAGCCGCATCTCTACAGCCGCACCGCGCTCCACGCCGACGCCATGGGCGCGGCTGTGGCCGAGGCGGACCTCGCCATCGTGACCGATGTCTATGGAGCCCGGGAGGCACCCGTGGCGGGGGTTTCCGGGGCGCTGGTGGCGGACGCAGCCCGAAGCCGCGGGGCTCGGGTGGTCTATCAACCGGATCGGGCCGGCCTCGCCAAGACGGTCGTGGACAGCGCCAGACTCGGCGACGTCATCGTGACGCTGGGCGCTGGGGACGTAACGAAGGTCGGCCGGGACGTGCTGGCCGCGCTGGCGGCCCGGTGAAGCGGTGGCTCGGGTGGGGCGCGGCAGCCTTGGGCGCAGTGAGCCTGTGGTGGATCGTTCCGGCAACCCTTCGGCGGATCGACGTATTCCGGATCCGACGAGTCGAGGTGACGGGGGCTCGCTACCTCACCGCAGCGGAGGTGGCCCGGGCGGCGGCGATTCCGGCCCGCGGCAACGTGTTTGATGACCTCGAATCGGCCCGGCGACGGGTGCTGGCCTTGCCCGGCGTGGAAGCGGTCCGGGTCCACCGAAGGATTCCAGGCGCGGTGGAGTTCGAGATCACCGAGCTCGAGCCGGTCGCGCTCGCGCTCGCGTCCAAGGGGTTGGCGTTGGTGGACCGTCGGGGTCGGGTCCTGCCGTTCGACCCGACCCGGAATCCGACCGATCTTCCGATCGTGACGGCCGATTCCGCGGTGACGGGGCTGGTGGACCGGATCAAGGATGCAGACGCCGGGCTCTATGCGGCCGTGACGACCGCTGAACGGGATCAGGGAACGATCATGCTGGTGACACTCAACCGCCGTATTCTTTTCCGAGTGGGGGCGACCACGAAGGACATCCTGGGAGCGGCTGCCGTGCTGACCGAGATCGACCGCCTGCGGCTGGTGGTGACCGAGGTCGACGCCCGCTTCGAAGGCCGGGTCATCGTGCGAGGACCCCGGACATGACCAGCCAAACCCAACGGCTGGTCGCGGCCCTCGACCTTGGCACGAGCCGGGTTGCGGCCGCGATCGGCGAGGTAACCGGGGACTCTCGCAACCCGGGGGTGCGGGTGCTCGGGGTCGGCTCGGAACGCACGGTCGGGGTTCGCCGTGGCGTGGTCCGCGACATCGAGGAGACGACCCGGGCCATCGCCCGCGCCCTCAAGGACGCCCAGCTGATGGCGGGGGTCGAGGTCGGCACCCTGTACGTGGGGATCGCGGGCGAGCACGTGGCTGGGCGACTCTCGCACGGGGTCGTCTCGGTGACGGGGAGCGAGATCCGGACCGAGGACGTGGCCCGGGTGAACGAGGTGGCGGCCAACGTGTCATTCAGCCGCGATCACGAACTGCTTCACGCGGTGCCGCAGGACTATCTCGTGGATCAGCAGGCCGGGATCTCCGAGCCCATTGGCATGATCGGCTCGCGGCTCGAGGCCCAGGTGTATCTCGTCACGGTGCTGTCGAGCGCGGTCGTCAATCTCCAGAAATGCATCGAGCGGGCCGGGTACCGGGTCGGCGAATTTGTTCTCGAACCGCTCGCCGCCTCGCTCGCGGCGCTCACCCCCGACGAGCGGGAGCTCGGCTGCGCCCTGATCGAGCTCGGGGGGGGCTCGACCAACGTGGCGGTGTTCCAGCAGGGGAAGGTCTGTCATACCGCCTCACTGATGTTCGCGGGCGGCCATGTCACGAACGACATCGTACACGGCCTTCAGGTGCCCCAGCAGGATGCTGAAAAGCTCAAGGAGCGGCATGGCGCCGCGTTCGAACCCCTGGTGTCCGATGCCGAAGTGATCGAGCTTCCGAGCGCGCCGGGGCAGGCACCCCGGACCGCGCATCGGCGGGTCCTGGCGCACATCATCAACGCCCGGATGCAGGAGATTCTGGAACTTGCCCTGGACGAGCTCAACCGGACCGGGCTCCGCCAGCGGCTTGCGGCCGGGATCGTCTTGTCTGGCGGGGGCGCCCAGACCCCGGGTATCGTCGAGCTCACCCGGGAAGTATTTGCGCTGCCCGTTCGGGTCGCGACGCCCGGTACCGGTCTCTCCGGTCTGGCCGACCGCATGGCGATCCCGCGGATGACGGTGCCCGCGGGTCTGTTGTTGTACGGGGCCAAGCAGGTCTTGCAGTCGGGTGGGTTCGGCGCGGCGGCCCGCCGCTCACCCGCCGTGGAAAAAGTGATCGGACCCGTCAAACGCTGGTTGCAGGATTTCTTCTAGCCTCGAGAGGATGTAAGGCTATGACCTTCCGGATCGAAGAACCCCCGGTCCAGAATGCCCGGATGAAGGTGATCGGCGTCGGCGGCGGCGGCGGCAACGCCGTCAATCGAATGATCGAGGAACACCTAGTCGGGGTGGAATTCGTTTCGGTCAACACCGATTTCCAGGCGCTCGTCAGCAACAAGGCCGATCTCAAGGTCCAGATCGGCAAGAAGCTGACCCGAGGCCTCGGCGCCGGTGCCCGCCCCGAGATCGGCCGCCAGGCGATCGAGGAGAACCGGGACGAAGTCCTCGAAGCGATGCAGGGCAGCGATCTCGTCTTCGTGACCTGCGGGATGGGCGGCGGTACCGGCACCGGGGCCGCTCCGATGATCGCCCAGATGGCGCGCGACATCGGCGCCCTCACGGTCGGGATCGTCACCAAGCCGTTCCTGTTCGAGGGGAAGAAGCGGATGAAGCAGGCCGAGACCGGGATCATGGAGATGCGGCAGCACGTCGACACCATGATCGTGGTTCCCAACGAGCGGCTCCTCGCCGTGGTGGGGAAGGGCATTCTCTTCCAGGACGCCCTCAAGAAGGCCGATGAGGTTCTCCTCCAGGCCACCCACGGCATCGCCGGGTTGATCACCGCGACGGGCATGATCAACGTCGACGTCGCCGACGTCCGCACCGTGATGCAGAACGGCGGCTCGGCCTTGATGGGAACCGGTCACGGGCGGGGCGAGAACCGCGCCCTCGAGGCGGCTCAGTGCGCGATCTCGAGCCCGCTGCTCGACAACGTGTCGATCGCCGGGGCCTCCGGCGCCCTGATCCATATCGTGGGCGGCGACCTCACCATGGACGAGGTCACCCACATGGCCGAGATCGTCCACGACGCCGTGGGCGACGATGCCGAAATCATCTTCGGGGCCACGATTGACCCGAGCATGAAGGGCGAGGTCCGCGTCACGGTGATCGCCACCGGGTTTGACCGTGCGGTGACCGGCCATGTGTCGACGCCGTCGCCAGGCCACCGGATTCACCCCGGAGTGCTGCCGTTCCCCGCGCCGAGGCGCGGCGTCCCGGCACCCGCGCCAGCTCCCCAGGCGGTGCCTATGCCGAAGGCGCCGGTGATGCCGCGGGCCGGAGGAACCCCCGAGGTTCCCGACATGGAGATTCCGACCTTCATTCGCCGCCAGATGGATTGATGGGGCGGAAGGTCGCCTCTGCCGCGGCGGTCGTGGTGCTCCTCGGCGCCGCCACGTTCGCCGCGCTTGGTTCCTGGCCCTGGTCGCGCCTCACCGATCGTCGGCCACCGGCACCCGCCGTCCGGGGCTGGATCGCGCGCGACACACTCCATCCGGGCGAGTCGTTAGGCGACGTCTTCGGGCGGCACGGGATCGGTGCCCAGGTGCTGGCCGATCTGGCAAACCGCCTCACGCTCGATCCCCGCCGCCTCAAGGCCGGCCTGGTGTTCCGCTTCGGGCAACGTGACTCTGCAGCCGCGCCCGACAGCGTGACGATCCGGACCGCGCCGGACGAAGAAACCCGGCTCCTCCGGTCGGACGATCGTTGGGTGGCGGAGCGACGGGCGATCCGGTGGACCAGTCACCCGGTCCGGCTTGAGGGCCGGGTCGCCACGTCACTGTACGACGCCCTGACCGGGGCCCGCTCCACCGAGCCGCTCGACCCGGATCTTCGCCTTCGCCTCGCCTGGGATCTCGCCGACGTGTTCGCCTGGGAAGTCGATTTTACCAGGGATCTCCAGCCGGCTGATTCTTTCGCCGTGGTGGTCGAACAGGAGACGAGCGAGCGGGGAGAGACCCGTTTGGGCCGAATCCTCGCGACCGAGATGGCGGTGGGGCCGCGACGTCTCACCGCCTTCCGGTTCGAGTCCCGGACCGCCGCTGGTCAGTATTTCGATGACGCGGGCCAGTCGCTCCGGAGAGCGTTTCTGCGGGCGCCGGTCGAATTTCGCCGCATCGCGTCCCGCTTCAGCCGGTCGCGGTTCCATCCGATTCTCGGGATCTGGCGGCGCCATGAAGGAGTCGACTACGCGGCCGGCTCTGGTACCCCGGTGATGGCAGCAGCGGAGGGCACCGTGATGAGTGCCGGCTGGGCTGGCGGATACGGGCGACTGATCGAGCTGAGGCACCAGAACGGCATCACCACCCGCTACGGCCATCTGAGCGGATTCGCCCGGGGCCTCCGGGCCGGCCTCCGTGTCCATCAGAGCCAGGTCATTGGGTATGTCGGCGCGAGCGGCCTCGCGACCGCGCCCCATCTGCACTACGAGTTCCGGATGAACGGGGCCGCCAGGGACCCCGCCAGAGTCGAACTGGGAACCGGCGATCCCGTGCCGCCGGGCGACATGGCGGCGTTCGGGCTCGAGCGGGGCCGTTTAAGGATCCTCCTCCACCCGCAGTCGGCGTCGGCCAAGCAGGCCGTCGTGGTCGGCGAATAACCCGCCGGTGAATTCGTGGCCGTGATCCTCATTCTGCTGCTTGCCATCGGCTTGGCAGGGGGCGTCTACCTTGGCCTCGAACGCCTTGGCCGCCGGGGCCTCGTGCCCATGGCTCTGCGGACCGTGGCCGTTGTTGCGCTCGGGATCCTCGTGGCTGACTTCTCCTGCGCCAGACCCCCTGCCTCACTGCGGCCCGTGGTCATCCTCGACGCGTCGCTCAGCATGGCGGCAGCCGGCGGCAAGTGGACCGACGCGCGGCGGGAGGCGGCTCGGCTCGGCGACTGGCGGCCGATCGGGGGGCTCACCCGCGACTCGGCACCGGCCGGGGGACGCTCCTTGATCGCGGGGGCGGTGACCACGGCCGCTGCCACCGGCCGGCCGGTCTGGCTGGTGACTGACGGCGAAGTGGAGGATGCGGCGGACCTGCCGGCTGATATCCTCGCCCAGGTTGGAGTGAGGGTTTTTCCTCGGGCTCCGATCCCGGATCTGGCGCTCACCCGAGTGGCGGGGCCGAGCCGGGTTACCATCGGCGATACCGTGCGGTTTGAGGTGGACGTGACCGGCTTCGAGATGCCGGACCGCCGGGAGGCGACCATCGACGTGGCCGACGGCCCGACCCGCTGGCTCACCGGTACTCTCAAGCTCACCGGCGGCAACGGAACCGGCGTGATCGAGGCTCCCTTGCCGACGACGGCGTTGCCCGGCGACCATCTGCTCACGGTGTCGATCCGCGCGGCCGCCGATGCCGAGCCCCGGACCGACCGGCGGCTGCACGCCATCACCGTGGTGCCGACACCGGGCGTCGTGGTCGTCGCCGACCCGAGCAGCTGGGAGAGTCGATTCTTTTTCCGTACTCTGGTGGATGTGTCGGCTCTCCCGGTTCGCGGGTTCTTCTCGATCGACGGCACGCGCTGGAGCCGGATGGGAGAACTGACCCCGGCCACACCAGTGGAGGTGGAGCACGCGGCCGTCCGCGCCGATCTCCTGGTGATCTTCGGCGATCCCCCAGAACGATTCCGGCCGCCCCGTCGCGCCCGTTGGGAATGGGTCGCCACCTCGTGGTCGGCTCCGCCGGCGGAGGGTGATTGGTATCTCCTTCCCGGTGGGCAATCTCCGGTGGCCGGTGCCTTGATGGGCCTCCCAGTGGACAGCTTCCCACCCGGGGTCGGCATCGCCGCGCTCACGCCGGGCCCGCGAGACTGGATTGGTCTGTCCGCGCAGATCAACCGGCGGGGTGTCGAACGGCCCGCCATGATCGGCCGTGATTCCGCCGGACACCGCGAGGTTCTTGTCGGCGCCGCGGGCCTTTGGCGGTGGGCGTTTCGCGGCGGGAGCAGCGACCAGGCCTATCGCTCGCTGATTGCCGCCACGACGAGTTGGCTCTTGGGGGGGGCCGACTCGAGCACCGGTGTCGCCCGTCCGGTGCGGGCGGTGGCCCCCCGGGGGTGGCCGATCCTGTTCGAACGGCTTCGGCCCGGCATCACCACCGCCACGATCGATATTCAGGGCGGCCCGGCCGCCCGGACCGACACCCTGCGATTCGACGGGACTGGGCGGGCGCAACTGATGCTCGAGCCGGGCGCCTACCGCTACCGCCTCCAGGGCGGCGGCGCCGGTGTGCTCGGCGTCGAGGAGTACAGCGATGAGTGGCTCCGGCGTCCCACCCGGCTCGCCGACCGGAGACCGACGGGGGTGGCCCTGCCGACTCGCGAGCCGCTCCGGGATCAATGGTGGCTCTTCCTCGTCGTCGCCTCCGCGTTCTGCGGGGAGTGGTGGTGGCGGCGCCGGAACGGACTCCGTTGACCGGCTAGATTCCCTCGATGGCGACCTCCCGTGTTACTGCCGGCAAAAAGCTCTCGCTCTGGGGCAGGATCAAACGACTCGCGCTCACCGATGTCGGGACGCTGGTGCGCGGCTTCAAGGCCGCCGATATCGAAGCGATGGAACAGGTGCTCCTCGAGGCCGACTTCGGAATCGGGGCCACCACCGACATCGTCGACGAGCTCGAGGCCCAGGTTCGCCGTGGCAAGCTCAAAAGCGAGGACGATGTCAAGCAGGCGATCGTCGAGCGAGTCGCGGTTTTGCTCGCCGGCCCGGCCGGGCCCGGGCGCCTTGCCCGCCCGGCGAACGGCCCGACCGTCCTGGTGGTCATGGGGGTCAACGGCACTGGCAAGACGACCACCGTCGCCAAGCTCGCGGCGCGCTTCAAAGGGGAGGGGGACCGGGTCCTGCTGGTCGCCGCCGACACCTATCGGGCCGGCGCGATCGATCAGATCAAGGTCTGGGCTGAGCGGATCGGGGTGCCCTGCGTGAGCGGCGCCTCCGGCGGCGATCCGGCTGCCGTGGCGTTCGACGGCCTTGAGGCCGCCATCGCCCGGAAAGCCACCCTCGTCATCATCGACACGGCGGGGCGCCTCCACACCCAGGATGGGTTGATGGAGGAACTCCGCAAGGTGGGCCGCGTCATCGGCCGCAAGATTCCCGGCGCTCCTCACGAGACGTTCCTGGTCCTCGACGGCACCGTGGGTCAGAACGCCGTGCAGCAGGCAAAAGTGTTCACCGAGGCGATCCCGCCAACCGGGCTCGTCATCACCAAGCTCGACGGAACCGCGCGCGGTGGAGCGGTCGTGGCGATCCGGCGCGAACTGGCCGTGCCGATCCGGTTTCTGGGCTTCGGCGAGACGCTCGACGACCTGGTCGAATTCGAGCCTGGCCAGTTCGCCCGTGACCTGGTGGCCGCCGGCGACGATGCCTGATGGCGCAGCTCCACCTCGACACCCCCGTCAAGTTCCTCAAGGGCATCGGTGAACGACGGTCCGAGGCGCTGGCCCGGATCGGGATCGCCACGGCCCACGACCTCCTCTGGCATCTGCCACATCGCTATATCGACGCGTCCATGGTGTCCCCCATCGCCCGCCTCCAGGTCGGCGAGGACGGGGCGGCGGTGGGCCGGGTGGCCGCCAAGGGGGTGCTGCCGACCCGGCGCGGACTTCGAATTTTCCATGTGGTCCTGCGAGATGACACCGGCGCGATCGAATGCGTCTGGCCCGGCCAGGCGTTCCTCGATCGGTCGATCGAGGTCGGCCAGACGCTGCTGGTCGCCGGCCCGATCCGGTTCTACCACGGTCGCCAGCTCTCGCCTCGTGAATTCGTCGTGCTCGCCGAGCCGGAAGACGGCGAAGGCCCCAATCCGATCGCGGCCGGCCGGGTGCTCCCGGTGTACCCGGCCACCCAGGGTCTCAGCCACAAGCTGATTCGCGGGCTGATCGGCCGCCATCTCGATCAGCTGATTGCTCTCTCCCCGGAGATTCTGCCGGACGACCTTCGGCGCCGCTTCGAGCTGCCGACCCTGCCCGAGGCCCTGCGTCAGGTCCACCATCCGTCGTCGGTCGCCGAGGCGGAGCGAGGCCGGCGCCGGCTGGCGCTCGACGAACTCGTGGATCTCCAACTGATGCTGGGTCGGGCCCGTGAGGTGGCAAAACGGGGGCGCCAGGGCGTGGCCTTCGAGGTCAAGCGCCAGCTGACCAGCCGGCTTAAAGACAGCCTGCCATGGCCCCTCACGGGCGACCAGAAACGGGCCATCAAGGAGATCACCGCCGACATGACCGCGCCGGAACGGATGCACCGGCTCCTCATGGGCGACGTCGGCACCGGGAAGACCGTGGTGGCGCTGTTTGCGATGCTGCTCGCGGCGGAGAACGACTATCAGGCGGCGCTGATGGCGCCGACCGAGCTCCTGGTCGAGCAGCATCACGCCACGCTGTCTCGCCTGCTCGAGCCGCTGGGCATTGCGCCGGGGCTCCTGGTTGGGCGGCTGACCGGGGCGGAGAAGGCGACGATCAAGCGGCAACTCGCCACCGGCGCGATGCGAATCGTCGTCGGCACCCACGCGCTCGTTCAGGAGACAGTGTCGTTCCACCGACTCGGCGTTGTGGTGATCGACGAGCAGCACCGTTTCGGCGTCGAGCAGCGGGCGGCGCTGATGGGAAAGGGGGCTGCACCCGATGTCCTGCTGCTGTCGGCGACCCCGATCCCGCGTTCCCTCGCGCTGACCCGCTACGGCGATCTCGACCTCAGCGTTCTGAAACTGCGTCCTCCAGGCCGGGGGACCATCCGCACCTCGGTCCGTGGCGACGGGCAGCGCGACAAGGTGCTGGACTTCGTCCGGGACGAATGCCTGGCCGGCCGACAGGCCTACATCGTCCTGCCAGTCATCGAGGAGACCGAAAAGGCCGATCTGATGGCCGCCAAGACGATGGCGGAGACCCTGGTGGCTCGGTGGCCCGATCTGACCGTTGGGCTGGTCCATGGCCGCCTCAAGGCCGCGGAGCGTGACCGCGTGATGCGGGCCTTCCGGGAGGGCACGATCCATGTGTTGGTGGCCACCACGGTGATCGAGGTGGGAATCGACGTGGCCAATGCCACCATCATGGTCATCGAGCATCCGGAGCGATTCGGGCTGGCCCAGCTGCATCAGCTGCGCGGCCGGGTGGGCCGGGGTGACCAGGCGAGCCACTGTATCCTGGTCACCCGAATGCAGATGAACCGCCTCAATGCGTTTGCGGCCACCACCGATGGCTTCAAGATCGCTGAGCTGGATCTCGAGGAACGGCGCCAGGGCGACCTGCTGGGCCAGCGCCAGTCGGGGGCCGCCGACATCAAGGTGGCCCGGTTTCCGGACGACAACGATCTTCTGGCCCAGGCTCGGGAGCTGACCAAGGCGGTGCTGGCGGCCGATCCGAGTCTGAATCACGCCAAGCACAAGGCACTTCGGGCCAAGGCACTCGCCAGATACCCCAAAGCCGAGATTCTGTTTCGGGTCGGCTAACCAGGAAACCGTTGGATCGTCCATGAGAACCTTCCTCGTTGCGCTCTTCGCCGCGGTCCTCGCCGCGATGCTCTATGTCACCGCGACCGCCTCGCTCGCCGAAGGGGTCTTCGTCGCCGGCGGGCGCCTCTGGCTGGAACCCTGGTTCCGGGCGACGCTGGCCGACGCCTACTTCGGATTCGTGGCGGTCTTCGTGTGGATCGCCTGGCGGGAGCGGTCCGGGGCAGCCCGGATCGTCTGGTTCGTCCTGCTGATGACGCTGGGCAACATCGCCATTGCCGGCTACTTCCTGATCGCGCTTGTCCGATTGGGGCCGGCCGACGGGATCGACGGCTTGTTCCGCCGGAAGGCGGCCTGATGGCGGCCTGGTCGTTGGGCCAGACTGCCGGGTGGGGCCTCGCCGTGGCGCTGGGCCTCATGACCGTGGTGTGGATCGGGAGCCTGATTCGTCGCGACGCCAGTCTGGTGGATCGGGTCTGGGGTCTCGGCTTTGTGGTCCTGGGCTGGTTCTACTGGTGGACGGCTCCGGTCGCTGATCTCACCGCGGTCCGGGCCCTGTCGGTGGGGTTGGTATCCATCTGGGGTCTCCGCCTGTCGGCATACCTCACTTGGCGGAACTGGGGCCATGGCGAGGACTATCGCTATCGCGCGATGCGGGCCCGCGGCGGGGCGGCCTTCCCGTTCATGAACCTCGCTACGGTGCACTATCTCCAGGGCCTGATCATGTGGTTCGTTTCGTTGCCGCTGATGCTGGCGGCCCGTGGGCTTGCCCCTGTGAGGCATCCGGCCGTCTGGGCCGGGGTGGTGCTCTGGGGAATCGGCTTTGGATTCGAGGCGATCGGCGATTGGCAGTTGATCCGGTTCAAATCCGATTCGGCCAATCAGGGGAAGGTGCTCGATCGGGGTCTCTGGCGGTACACCCGGCATCCGAACTATTTCGGCGACGCCTGTGCCTGGTGGGGGTTCTACGCCTTCGCGGTCGCCGCCGGCGGCTGGTGGACGATCGTCAGTCCGGCGGTGATGACCGGCCTGCTGCTGAAAGTGTCGGGGGTCGCGCTGCTGGAAAAGCAGCTTACCCAGACCAAGCCGCGGTATCGGGACTACATCGCCCGGACCAGTTCGTTCTTCCCCAGGCCGCCCCGGCCCGCCGCCTGATCGAGCCGGCGGGCCACGCCCGTGAGGATTGGCATCGCGATCGCCCACACCAGGGACAGGGCCGCAAGCGAGTGCCACCGCTCGGGCGCGAACCGTACCGCGCCTAACGCCTCCCCCGCTCGAAACGCCATCGGCCCGCCCGCCGCGCCCAGGGCGACGGCCAGGGAGCGCCGCGGCAACAGCCAGCGAAGGCCGTGACGGAGCGTCGTCGCGAACTGAATCCAGAGGACCAGAATCCACGGCGGGCAAAGCCAGGGCAGGGCCGGCCACCGGCTGGCGTACGTCAGCAGCCCGGCCGTCTGGAGGCACGACTCGACCAGGAGGCCGAGGCCAGTGGCCAGGGCGAGAAGCCGAAGCTCGCCGGCTCGGTCGGGGGTTCCCGCCAGATGGAGCACGGTGATCAGGAGACCGGCCCCCGCGCCGAGAAATGGATGGCCGTGTGCGGCGCCGAGCACGACCGCGAACCAGCCGATCTGCTGGCCCAGAACGTTGAGGGCGGGGTGGGTCATCCGACCCACCCCGCCGCCGCGGACGAACAACCTCGGATGAGCGAGGGCGCGGCTACGCGTGCGCCATCGCCGCTTCCTGCTCGACGGCGCGCTCGCGAAACTCGAAATGCGCGGCCTGGACTGTTTCGTAGTCCCGACTGGTCCGGATCCGGGTGATCCGCCTGCCAAAAATATCCACCCGACGGGTGGTGACGCCGGGGAAGATCGGGGACACGTCGTACCACATATTGGCTGATAAGCGTGGATAGCGGAGGGTATGCTCGGATTTCAGGCGCGCTTGCATCTGCGATGACATCAGGTGGCCTCAGTGCGGTCGAGGGGTCGGTCGTTGGGCCTCCGGCGGACGCGGTCCGGGCGCGTCCGACGAACCAGGCAACCCAAAGATTGGACAGTTCTCCTGGCGCCGCAAGACATGAAAAAACGTTCGGTGTATCGTTTTTTGACGTATTTGGCTGGCGGTTCCAATGCATAGGAGACGGGTCCGGTCCAATGGGCTTGCACATCCGGGGCCGGACCCCGCCAATTGACCCTGGCCGGCGGCCCACGGTACAATAGTCGTTGCGCTAACGGATTATGACCATGCAACATACGGATATTCGAGCCCTTGGCGGCCAGGTCGGACAATCGGTCACTGTGGCCGGTTGGGTCGTCACGACCCGCTCCAGCGGCAAGATCGCCTTCCTGGTCGTTCGTGACGGCTCGGGGTACCTCCAGTGCGTCGTCTCGAAGAAGGAGGTCGGGGACGAGACTTGGGATCGGTGCCTCGGCCTGACCCAGGAAACGTCGGTGGCGGTGACCGGGACCGTTCGGGCCGACGCCCGCCAGGCCGGCGGCGTCGAGCTCGGGGTGTCCGATCTCTCGGTGATCGGCGCCAGCGTCGATTTCCCGATTACCCCCAAGGAGCACGGGACCTCCTTTCTCTTCGAGCACCGCCACCTCTGGCTCCGGAGCCGGCGTCAGGTCGCGATCGCGAAAGTCCGCCACCAGGTGTTCCAGGCGATCCACGATTTCTTCGACGAGCGGGGGTTCTACCACGTCAGCACTCCAATCCTGACCGGGAGCATCGGGGAAGAGGCTGGTAACCTGTTCTCGACGGAGTACTTCGATCTTGGTCCTGCTTATCTGGCCCAGACCGGACAGCTGTACGTCGAGGCGTCCTGCGCGGCGTTGGGAAAAGTGTATTGCTTCGGCCCGACCTTCCGGGCCGAGAAGTCGAAGACCCGCCGGCACCTGACCGAGTTCTGGATGGTGGAGCCCGAAGTCGCCTTCGCCGACTCGGCCGACAACATGCGCCTTCAGGAAGATTTTCTCGGTTACCTCGTGACCCGGGCGCTCGACCGGTGCAAAGAAGAGCTCAAGGAGCTGGAGCGCGACACCGCCGCACTAGAACGGGCGGTCGCGCCGTTTCCGCGGATCACGTACACCGATGCGGTGACCCGGCTCAACCAGCTGGGCTCCGACCTCCAGTGGGGGCATGACCTCGGCGGGGACGATGAGACTCTGCTCTGCAATGAGTACGATCGGCCGATCTTTGTGATGAATTATCCGAAGGCGGTCAAGGCGTTCTATATGAAAGAGAATCCCGACGATCCGCGGACAGTGCTCAACAATGACTGCCTGGCACCGGAGGGATACGGCGAGATCATCGGCGGCTCCCAGCGGGAAGATGATCATGACCGTCTGCTCGCCCGCATCGAGGCGCAGGGACTCGACCCGAAGGCCTACGGCTGGTACCTCGATCTCCGGAAGTACGGGACCTTCGTGCACTCGGGCTTCGGTCTCGGGGTCGAACGGACGGTGGGCTGGATTTGCGGGGTCCCGCACATCCGGGAGACGATCGCGTTTCCCCGGCAGATTCACCGGCTCTATCCCTGACGCTGCCTAACGCCTCGGCGTGGTGGTGATCAGCACGGCCACCATTCCGGGGCAGGCCCCGTGCTCCACCCGGGCGGCATCCCCGCCGACGAACTGAACCAGATTGATCCGGCCGGGCGGGAGATCCCGGACGGCCTGCGGCGGTTCCCCGATGAAGTCATAGGCCTCCGGTTCCGTGGCGGTCAGCGCGACCGGCACACCGTCCGCCACCCGCCGTCCATCGACGAACACCGATGCCAGTATCCGGTCTGCCCCTGGGGCGGCCGGACAGGCCGCCACGGCCGGAACCGGGTGGGCCGGAGCGCACCCGGCCGCCAGGATGAGCACCGCAAGGAATTGACGGGTCATCCGGTTTCCGCCGCCTTCACCTCGCCCCAGAGCCGCTCCATCTCGTCAAGGGTCGTCTGGTGGAGATCGATATTTTGAGCCGCCGCGAGCCGTTCAACCCCCTCGAAGCGCCGCCGGAATCGACGGTTGGCGCGGCCCAGAGCGGGCCCCGGGGCGATGCCGGCTTTGCGAGCCACGTTGACGGCCGAGAACAGGAGATCTCCGACCTCGTGATCGACCGCGGCCGGATCGGACCCGCCGAGCGCCTCTTCGACCTCGGCGAGTTCCTCCCTCACTTTGGCGATGGGCCCTTCGGTGTCGGGCCAGTCGAAACCCACGGTCGCCGCGCGCTCGCCCATCCTGAAGGCCTGGAGGAGGTCGGGCAAGGTGGGGGGGAGGCCGTCGAGGAGCCCGCGGCCCCCTTCTTTCCGCTTGAGCAACTCCCAGGGCTCCTGGGGTCCGAGATCGAAAAGGTGCGGGTGGCGCCGTCTCATCTTCGTCTCGAGGGCGGTTGCCACATCGTCGGGCGTGAACGCCCCCTCCTCCTCGCCAAGAACCAGTTGCCAGGCCAGGTGCAGCAACAGATCGGCCACTTCATTCCGGATCGCTGCCGGATCACCCTCGCTGATGGCGTGGTCGAGCTCGTGGACTTCCTCGATCAGATAGGGTCGCAGGGTGTCACGGGTCTGGACCCGGTCCCACGTGCATCGCTCCCGCAGATCCCTGACCATCGCGATCGCGCGGTCGAGCGCGGATTTTTCTTGCATCGAACCTCCCTCGGGGCCTTATTGTACCCCGTTGGCGAGCGGGCAGGGAGCCCACGCCGTTTCCACGAGGATGCATGGGTCCGACCGGTCCCCGGCTCGACGTTGATCTCGACGCGCTGGTTCGCAACGCCCGCCGGTATGCCGCGCGGGTTGGCGTGCCGCTACTCCCGATGGTCAAGGCCGACGGCTATGGACTCGGCGCGGTTCCCGTGGTGCGCGCCCTCGAGGCGTTAGGCCCCTTCGGTTTCGGGGTGGCGTCGGTCGCCGAGGCGGCCGTCCTCAGGCAGGCGGGCATCGATCGCCCGATCGTGACGTTTCAGCCGATGCTGCCGAATGCCGCCGCCGACCACCTCGCCCAACAGGTCCGCCCGGTGATCGGGTCGCTCGAGGCGCTCGAAGCGTGGGTCCAACGCTCCGACGCTCCGTTCCATGTGGAAATCGATACTGGCATGGGGCGGAGCGGTTTCCGCTGGCATCAGACCGACCAGATCGGGGCTCTGATCGGGCGGCTCCAGGCCAGTCGTGGCCTGGAGGGAGTCTTCACCCATTTCTCGACCGCCGAGGATGCCTCGGTCACCGCGGAGGAATGGGACCGCTTCCAGTCGGTGGTGGCCGCGTTGCCGGTCCGCCCTCGCCTGGTCCATGCCGCCAACAGCGCTGCCGCCCAGTGGGACCGTTATGCCGCGGACCTGGCGCGCCCCGGTATTTTCCTCTATGGCGGCGTGGCCGGCAGCCTGGTGCCCGAACCGGTCGCGGCGCTTCGCGGTGTGGTCCACGCCGTCCGTCCGATCCGGGCCGGCGATCCGGTGAGCTACGGCCGAACCTGGCGATCTGACCGGGAGGCCGAGGTGGTCACGATCGGCCTTGGCTACGCGGATGGGGTCTTGCGGGCGCTCGGCAACGCCGGCGAGGTCGCGATCGGGGGTCATCTCTATCCGGTGGCCGGGCGGGTGACAATGGACATGACGATGGTGGTTGCCGAGGCCGGTGCGGTGCGGGTCGGGGAAACGGCGACGTTCTTCGGCCGGGAACCCGACCTCGACCGGCAGGCGGCCCGGGCGGGCACAATCAGCTACGAACTGTTGACCTCGGTAGGCCACCGGGTGGTCCGACACTATGGAGCCGATCGATGAATCCCAATTTGCTGTCGTTGGTCCTGGGCCTTGCCCAACAAGCGGAGGCCGCGCTGCGTGGTGAGCTCCCGCCAGGCGCGGAGCGGATGCCCGGCGCCAACGCCCGGATGGTGGCCCAGACGCTGATTGATACTCTTGCCATGCTGGAGGAGAAGACTCGCGGCAACCTCGCGCCCGAGGAGGCGAAGCTGCTGGTCGAAGCGGTCACCGCGTTGCGGTTCCGGTTCGTGCAGGGCGGAGGAGCGCCCCTCCAGTGACCCGGCGGGCGGCGCTGATCGTGCTCGACGGGCTCGGCATCGGGCCGGCGCACGATCAGGCTCGGTACGGCGACACCGGCAGCGACACGTTAGGCAATACGCTGGCCCGGGCCCCGGCGGGTTTCAGTCTGCCCCATCTCGCCGCGTTCGGACTCGGTAATTGCGCGCCACTCATCGGCGTTCCGCCCTCCGCCAAACCGGCGGCTGCCTTCGGAACGGCCCAGCCGGCGAGCCATGGGAAGGACAGCACGACCGGCCATTGGGAGCTTTGCGGGATCGTTCTGGATCGGCCATTCCCGACCTTTCCGGCCGGCTTCCCGCACGACCTGATCGACCGGTTCAGCGCGGCGACGGGGCGAGGCGTCCTGGCCAATCACCCCGCGTCGGGAACCAGGGTGATTGAGGAGTATGGGGCCGAGCATTGCCGGACCGGGGCCTGGATCGTTTACACCTCGGCCGACAGCGTGTTTCAGATCGCCGCGCACGAGGGGGTCGTGCCAGTGGCCGAGTTGTACCGGGCCTCCGAGATCGCCCGGTCGCTCTGCTCGGGGGAGTGGGGTGTCTCTCGTGTCATTGCCCGGCCGTTCAGGGGCGAATCCGGGTCTTGGGCGCGGACCGAGGGTCGAAGGGATTTTTCCCTCACTCCCGTCGGTAAAACCCTGCTGGACCGGCTCGAGGCCGCCGGGGTGCCGCGGGTCGGGATCGGGAAGGTGGACGACCTTTTTGCCGGCCGGGGCATCCAGAGTACGCACCCCCCCACGAACGGGAAGGCGTTCAACCTGATCCGGAGCGCCCTTTCCGACCTTGAGCGGGGATTCGTGTTCGCCAACGTGATCGAGTTCGACCAGACCTGGGGCCACCGAAACGACGTGCCGGGTTTCCTGGCGGGGCTCGCCGAACTGGACCGAGCCCTTCCGGGCCTGCTCGCGGGCGTGCAAACGGATGATCTGGTTATATTTACGGCCGACCACGGGAATGACCCCACGACCCCGTCGACCGACCATTCCCGGGAACGGGTTCCGGTGCTCGTCTACGGTCCCCGGGTGGCACCGGTCGCCTTGGGCGAGCGGCGTTCGTTTGCCGACCTCGGCGCCACGGTCGCGGAATTCCTCGGGGTCGGCCCGCTCGGCGCGGGCACCTCGTTCCTTGGCGAGGTTTGGCGTGGCTGATGAACTGGAAGCGGCGGCCTGGGCGGTTCGGGACAGGGCCCATGCCCCGTATTCGAGGTTTCGGGTTGGCGCGGCCCTCGCGGGCGAGGACGGCCGCACCTTCACGGGCTGCAACGTGGAGAATGCGTCGTACGGTTTGACGATCTGTGCCGAACGGGCGGCGGTGGTGCAGGCGGTCGCGGCCGGGGTGAGGCGGTTCAGCCGGATCGTGATAGTGACAGACATCGATCCACCGGCGGCTCCCTGCGGGGCCTGCCGCCAGGTGCTCAGGGAGTTCGGACCCGATCTCATTGTCGAGTCGGTCGGGCCCCATTCGAGGAAAAAGTGGTGGATATGGGAATTGTTGCCGGAAGCGTTCGGGCCCGAATCTCTCGCGTGATGCGCCCCGTCGCGGCGTTGACCGCGGGACTGCTGGCGCTCGGTGGCTGCCAGGAAAGCCTCAACACGCCTGGGGATTGTCCCACACTGTGTCCCGGGGAGCAGGTGATCGTGCGCGACACCGCGATCGAGGCGATTCCGGCGAGCGACAGTTCGTTCTTCGGGTATCAAGCCCGGTCGGGCCGCACGGCGCTGCTGGTGTCCAATGGACTCGCCGCGGGCGAGTACCGCGCGTTTGTCGTGTTCCCGAGGGTCCGCACCGACTCGGTAACCGTGGACGGGA
>JAYUZK010000123.1:0-7070 GCA_043751835.1 Gemmatimonadota bacterium
CCGCCTGTTTCACGCGTCGGGCCGTTCGCCCGATCACGACGGCCAGTTCGCACTCGTAGTGCATGAAGGTGACGTCGGCCGGGCGGGCGACGCGCCCGCGGTGCCCGGTAAACGTGTTGGGTCCTTTCAGGAACACCAGCGGCTCCGTGGGAGGCTTGAATGCCAGTTCCTTGGCGTGGTCGGCATAGTTGAGCCCGACGGCGAACGTGGTCCGCGGCGTGACCGGCGGAAGCCAGGTCGCCGCGCTCTCGCCCAGGATCCGCCCATCCGGCAGCCGAAGCCCGCCTTCCGCCTCGGTGACCGCGTACTCGGCACCATCGAACAGCACCCGGCCCCGCTTCATCCGGTCATCAGCGCTTCCCACTGTACCAGGTTCTCGATCGATCCGACGCCCTCGACCGTGATCCGGACGAGGTCTCCCGGCGACGCCACCGGGGCTTCGTGCGGCTCGCCGAGCAGCAGCACGTCCCCCGGTTCGAAGGTGATGAACGCCGAGATGTCGGCCAGCAGGCGCGCGGCGCCGCGGACCAGGCCGCTTCCGTCGGCCCGGCCGCGGACCTGACCGTTCACCCGGATCACGACCTCGGCCAGGTCGGGGTTGCCCAGCGCAGCAACCGGAGCAACAGCGCCGATCGGGCAGAAACCGTCCCGGCACCGCTGCCGGATGGCCGGCCGATAGTGGGACTCGTAGGGTACGCTGACATCGTTGGCCACCAGCCACCCGCCCACATGGTCGAGAGCGTTGGCCTCGGAGACGCGGCTCGCGGTCCGTCCGATCACGAGTCCCAGCGTGCCGCCCATGCGGAGGGCCGCAACTTCGCGCGGGCAGGGAATTGGGTCGCCGGCCCCGCTCCAGGTGTTGGCCGGCTTGAGGTGGATCACCGGCGCCCGGGGCGGGGCACGGTACGGGTCGCGGGTGAGAGCCTCGCCTAACGCGTCAAGCGTGGCACTCCGGTTCAGGGCCGCGACATAGACCGCCCGGGTGGCCGGGATGGCCGGTCGCGGGTTGGCCGCCAGAATCCGGGTCATGAGATGTAGGTCGGGATGCCGGTCAGCACCGAATCGGCCGTGGGCGTCACGCCGCCGTCGATCGACTCCACCATGGTGCCTTCCAGGAACCAGCTCCTGGGCGCCGGTCCGCCCCAGAGCTGCTGGCGCCGGATGTCGTCCCGGTCCCAGCGGATCGGCTCGAAATCCGGGTCCACGGTCAGATAGTCGGAGGTGTAGAGCTCGATCCGGTGGCCGTCAGGGTCCCGGAGATACAGGTAGAACGCGTTCGAGATCCCATGGCGGCCGGGGCCGCGTTCGATCTGGGCTTCTTCGCGAGCGCCGGCGAGAATGTCGCAGAGCTGCATGATCCGTGAGCCGTCGGGGAGCCAGTAGGCGAAGTGGTGCATCCGGGGCCCGGTACCGTTGGTGATCGCCAGATCGTGGACGTTCCCCTTCCGGTGCATCCAGGCGGCCCAGGTGACGCCATGCTTGTCTTCGGTGTACTCGGAGAGCCGGAACCCTTCGTGCTTCTGGTACCAGGCGGCCATGTCCCCAACCGTGGGGCAGAACAGATTGACGTGATCGATCCGGCTGATGCCGGGCCCGCGATGGAGATCGTAACGCTGCAGGAGCCAGAGGTGGCGGACCGACTGGAAGTAGTACGTCATCGGGAAGCCGAACGGATCCTGGATGCGGAGCATCGAGGGCCGGTCGCGTTCCGTTTCGCGCCGGCTGGCCAGCCCCAGGTCCCTCGCTATCCGTTCGAGGCCGTCGAGGGCGGCCTCGGATCCGACCTTGAAGCCGAACTGGCGGACCTTGGGGGCCGCGCCGAGCTCGAGCTTGAGCGACCACTCGCGGTCTTCGACGCCGCGGAGGTAGATCCCGGTGGCGTCTTCGAAGAGGACGTTCAGGCCGAGCAGGTCGACGTAGAAATGCCGGGCGCGGGCCAGATCCGCCACGGTCAGGACCACGTGGCCGATGCGAATGACTTCGGGGACTGACATGGGTGTCTCCTACTTCTTGCCGAACTGCGGAATCGGGTGGTTGCCGAGCGGCACGGCGACGTTCTTCAGTTCAGTGTAGAACTCGAAGGCGTACTCGCCGCCCTCGCGGTGCGTGCCGCTCATCTTGACTCCGCCGAACGGCGTCGGCAGGTGGCGGACGTTGTGACTGTTGATCCAGGTCATGCCGGCCTCCATTCCAAGCGCCATGCGATGCGCCCGGGCGTTGTCCCGGGTCCAGATGTAGGCGGCCAGGCCGTATTTCACGTCATTGGCCTTGGCGAGCGCGTCGGCCTCGTCCTTGAACGGGATGGCCACCAGGACCGGGCCGAAGATCTCTTCCTGGGCGATCCGCATGTCGTTGGTGCCGGTGAAGAGCGTGGGCGAAACGTAGTTTCCCTCGGTGCCGACCCGGTGGCCTCCGGCCATCAGGCGGGCCCCCTCGTGACGCCCGATGTCCAGATACTCGAGCACCCGGGCGCAGTGTTCGGTGTGGATCAACGGCCCGACTTCCGTGTCTGGGTCAAGCGGGTGGCCGACGGTGACCGCCTTGGTTCGCGCCTCGAGCCTTCGGACGAAGTCGTCGAAGATCGTTTCCTGGATCAGGACTCGCGAATTGGCGGTGCAGCGTTCGCCGTTCAGGCTGAAGATCTGGAACACCGTACCGTCGAGCGCCCGGTCGAGGTCCGCATCGTCGAAGATGACCGACGGCGACTTCCCGCCCAGTTCCAGGGAGACCCGCTTCAGCTGATCCGCGGCGTTCTTCGTCACGATCGTCCCGGTGGTGGTCTCGCCGGTGAAGGTGATCAGCGGCACTTTGGGGTGAGCCACCAGCGGCGCCCCCGCCTCCTCACCGAAACCCTGGACCAGGTTGAACACGCCGGGCGGAAGGTCGGCTTCCTGGACGATCTGCGCCAGCTTCCACGCCGTGAGCGGCGACCACTCGGCCGGCTTCAGGATGACCGTGTTGCCGGTGGCCAGCGCCGGCGCGATCCGCCAGGTGGCCAGCATGAGCGGCGAGTTCCAGGGAGTGATGATCCCGCATGGGCCCACGGGCACCCGGATCGTGTAGTTCAGCCACTCGTGGCCGACCGGATAGGTCCGGCCGTCCATCGCCCGCTCGGCGTATTCGGCGTAGAACGCGAAGTTCTCGGCCGCGCGGGCAATCTGGGCCCGGACCACCTTGATCACCTGGCCCGCGTCGAGACATTCGATCGTCGCGAGTTCGTCGCCGTGCTTTTCCAGCACGCTCGCGATCCGGATCAGATGGGCCCGGCGGGCCTTCGGGGCCAGTTTCCGCCAGCCCCGGAAAGCGGTGTGTGCCGCGCTGGCGGCCCGGTCGATGTCCTCGGCGTAACCGCGAGACACCTGCGCCAGCGGCTTGTTGGTGGAGGGATCGAGCGTCTCGAAGGTCTCGCCCCGTACCCCGCGAACGAACTCGCCCCCGATGTAATGGGGAATCTCGGCGGATCCAACCCGCTCGCGCACCGAGGCGATGAACTCCGGAGCAATGGTGGACGTGCTGGCGGCACCGGCCATGGCGATGATCCTCTAGGGCTGGAACGTTGGGTCGATGTGCTGCATCGTGCGGACGACCTCGGCCGGGCTCGGCACGAGGTTCGACGCCGGCACGCCCAGATCGTACGCCGAGCCCGGGTTCCTGATGACCCGGTCGATCGGCAGGGTTTCGGCGTGGCGAGCCCCGAGCCAGCGGGCGAAGACACCCGCGTACGCCCCGGCATCGTAGGGTGGCTCGTTCTGGATATCGTCCGGGAAGGCCTCGCGGTACACGTCCCGCCAAAGCGCCCGGAGCACGTTAGGCGGGGCGTCCCAGGCTTCGCGCGGGTGCCGGGGCGCCACGATGGTGCGTTCGCGGGACGCTTCGATCAGCGCGCGAACCTCTTGAGTCGGGACCGGCACCACGAAGCGGAGTGCTTCGCCGGCAAGCAACGCCTCCGCGCGGTCGTTCGCGGGTTCAGCCAACTCGATCAGGCGCCGCCCGATCAGCGCCGACTCGGCGATCAGCATGGCCGCCGGTTCCGGATTGCCTTCGTGCCACTCGAGCACGGCGTTCCGCGCCCAGAGCCCGACCGCCTTCTTCAGCACGGGGTCGGTGAACCCGTGCACCTCAGGATACCGGGCGAGGATGGCCGGCGTTTCGAATGCGGCTCGCGCCACGTCCCATTGGAGCAGTGTGACCCGTCGGCCCGCCGCATGTGCCATCCTGGTCAACTGCTGTACGAGCAGGCTCTTGCCCACGCCGGGGAGGCCGGCCAGGAAGACGATCCGCTGGTGCCGGGCCAACTCCTCCAGCCGGGTTCGCACTGCCCAGCCGGCCGGGAGGATGATGCCGTCGTCCGGTGCGCTCATGTCGGCTCCGGGAACTCGGCGTGGAGCGCGGCGAGCAGGCCGATCGCCATGTGACGTCCGGGCGTCGTGAAGAGACGGGTGCGCCCCCAGTCCTCGAGCAGCGCCAGCTGCTGCGGGATGCTGTAGTCGAACCAGCTTCGGACCGTTTCGAGCCCGAACCTGGTGTAGCGCCAGAGTTTGTCGGCATCTTTGACCACGGCGTCTTCGGTCGACATCGCCTCGTTGCGGGTGTCATGGCCGTCGATGATCTCGGCGATCACGTCGATATCCCCGGTTGGAAACGCCAGCTCGGCCAGAATGCGCCGGGCGATTGCGGCGCCCTCGACCTCATGTTGGCGACGCAGTTCGGGGTAGCGCGTCCTCGGCCCGAACGCCTCGAGGATCTTGTCCTCGGGCACGGTACTCCAGCCCACGTCATGCAGAATGATGGCGGGGAGTACGATGTCCCGGCGGGCGCCGCAGAGTTCGGCCAGCCGACCGGCAAAATCCACGCAATACCGGGTGTGCTCGTCGTTCTGGCGGATGCCGAGATAGGGCAGGGCGCGGGCCCAGAGCGGCTGGTACTCGGCGGGGATCATCGCGTCGTCGCCCTAGGGCCGGCCTCGGAGCCGGGGCTGCTTCCGGAACCGGTCCACGTCCGGCAGGTCTCCCACCGGCACTTCGATCAGAACGGGCAGATCGGCCGCGAGGCCGGCGCGGATCGCGGAGCGGAGTTCCGCCGCGTCGCGGGCCCGCCACGCCGCCGCGCCGAACGATTCAGCCAGACGGACAAAGTCAGGATTCACGAGATCGGTGGCGATCACCCGGTTGCCGTACAGCTGCCGCTGCATCTGCTGCACGTTGCCGTACTGGCTGTTGTTGAACACGATTGAGACCAGCGGAATCCGGTGCTGCACCGCCGTGGCCAGCTCCTGGACGCAGAACATGAAGCCGCCGTCGCCCGATACCGAGATGACGGGGACATCGGGCCGGGCCACCTTGACACCGAGCGCGGTCGGGAAGCCGAAGCCTAACGTTCCCTGGTACCCCGTGCCGATATAGGTCCGCGGATGATAGACCGGGTAGATCGCCCGGGCCGAGAAACCGACCTGGGTCAGCTCCTCGACGAAAATGCCGTCCTCGCCCAATTCCTGGCGGATCACGTCGAGAAAAGCGCGCTGCGGTGCCAGGAACGTGCATTCCGCGTGCCAGCCGGCCTTGCGGGATCGCATCTCGTCCAGCCGCGGCGCCCGCGCGAGGTTGGCCCGAGCCACCCGGTCGATGAGTGGACGAAGGGCGTCCTCCGCCCGCGCCGTGATGGCGATATCGGGGGCCCGGATCCGGTCGTGCGCGGTCGGATCGACCTCGATCCGGATGACCGTGAGCGCGTCGTCCACTCCCCATTGCTGGAGTGGCATCCGAAGGTTGGTTCCAATGGCGAGGACGACGTCGGCATCCTTCCACAGCGGGTAGGCCTCGGGGGCCACGAGGCTCAGGTGATGCCGGCTGTCCAGCACCCCGCGCCCGGTGCGGTAGGCCACTACCGGCGCCTGGAGCATCTCGGCCAGCTCGCGGACCTCGGCCGAGGCACCCATCGCGCCCCCGCCGACGAAGATCATCGGGTGCTTCGCCGCGCCCAGCATGCGGGCGGCCGCGGCGATCAGGTCGAGATCGACCGCCGGATACTCGGGGGCGAGAGGGAATCCCGGGTCGCCCACGGGGCCTTTCGATTCGAGGATGTCCATTGGAATCTCGAGCCCCACGGGCCGCGGCCGCCCCGACCGGAGCTGGTGAAACGCTTCCGACACCAGGCCCGCCGCATCGCCCGGGGCGTCGATCCGGGCCGCCCATTTGGTGAGCGAGCGGAGGATGCCGAGCTGGTCCGGGATTTCGTGGAGGATGCCCTGGTGGCGACCGATGGCCTTCGAGGGGATCTGGCCGGTCAGGCAGAGGACCGGTGCATTCAGACCGTAGGCAGTGGCGAGTGCCGCGGTGCTGTTGAGGAGTCCGGGGCCCGGCACCACGTTGTACACCGTGGGCCGGCCGGTCGCCAGCGAATGGCCTAACGCCATGTATCCGGCCCCCTGTTCGTGCCGGGTGTGGATCACCCGGATCCGGTCCCGGGCGTCGAACAGCGCGTTGTAGAGCCAGTCGTTCTGAATCCCGGGCAGGCCGTAGATCAGGTCCACGCCCTGGGCGATGAGCCCCGCGACGACGGCTTCGCCGCCCGTGAGCTGGGTGGTCATGCGTCTCCCCGGTTCATGGCGTCGATCACCCGCCGGTTGGCCTCCGCCCGCCCGATGCTGACACGGAGGCAGGCCACCTTGCCGGGCCCCTCCACCGGCCGGACCAGGATACCATCCGTGGCCAGACGGGCCAGGACGGCTGCCGGGTTCGCCGGGGCGGTCAGCACGAAGTTCGCGTCGCTCCGCCAGTACCGGATCCCGAGCCGGTCGAGTTCGCCGTACAGGTAGGCCCGCCCTTCGCGCGTGAGCGCCAGGGTCTTTCGGACGTGGTCCTGGTCCTCGAGCGCGGCGATTCCCGCCGCCTGGGCAATCCCGCTGAGGTGATAGGTGAGCCGGAACTTCCCGAACCGGACGACCAGTTCGGGCCGCGCGATGCCGTAGCCGAGCCGCATGCCGGCCAGGCCGTATCCCTTGGAGAACGAATGGACGATCACGACGTCGCGGCCGGCCTGGACCTGTTCGATCGTGTCCGGGAAATTGCCGC
>JAYUZK010000124.1:0-2737 GCA_043751835.1 Gemmatimonadota bacterium
GGCCCTGGAGGACCCTGGCCACCTCGTCGTCGCTCAACTCGGCGCCTTCGATCCGAGTTGAACTACCAGCCGATTCAATCGTGGTGACCTGGCGGAGGGATGTCAGCCGCTCGGCCCGGATTTCCCCCAGCTTGCGCCAATGCCCCTTGAATTCGTCGATCTCGCCGAGCGTGCGGGTAAGCTCGACGACCTGGTCGGTGGTGAGCACTGGGCGGAACGAGGTCGGCAATGACATTGTCAATAATGTCGCCGACAATTGTCAATAAGTCGAGACCCCGAGCCGGCGGTCGTGCCAATACTGCACCTGACGGGTGAACTGATCCTCGGAGTCAAGGGCAGACGCCGGTATGTCCGTGCTGAACACATTGAACGCCCCAGTCATCGATTCGAACTCGGGTCGTTGGTCGGTTTCAGCAGGAAGGATTCGAGCGGTCGTCGCTATATGGACCCACCCGTCGTCCTTGGGCTGGTAAGCAACAAGCGACCGAAGCCGCAGTGTGCTGGATGTCCGAAGATGTGAGGGTGCCTCTCCAACGGCCCTCAGAAGGTCGAGGATAGATACTTGGCCGGATCTCGGAAGGAACGGCGTAGCGGCCGGTGCCCTAGGACGAATTGACGATTGTTACCTCGCAATCTGCCCTGCCTTACTTGTTGACCTACGACGGTTCGCTGGTCGGCGGCGGAGGCGGTTGGGGCAAGGCAGGCTCGCCGCCGCCGTTCCCGTTCCCCACCCGCTTCTTCCGCCGCTTCCGCCCCTCCTCATACCACCGCCGCGTCACCTCACCCGCGAGTTCCCGGTTCCCCAGCCCGAACGCCAACCCCGCCGCGAGCCCGATCGCGCCGAACACCAGCGTGAACGCCGCCGTGATAATCTCGGCCGCGACCCCCATCTGCTGCATCGCCATGAAGACCGAGATCAGCACCACGGCCGACTTGGCCAGCTTGGCGAGCGTCGGTACACCGTCGACCCCGCCCGCGGAAGCAAGCACGAGTCCGCGGACGAACTCGCCCACGATCATGCCAAGGATCACGATCACGATCGCCGCGATCAAGGTCGGTATATAAGACAGCATGGTGCCGAACATCTGATTGATGCTGTCGAGTCCCAACGCGGCGCTCGCGAGCAGGATGACCACCAGCATGACCATCCAGAACAGCAGCTTCCCGACGGCGTGGATCGGATCGAGGCGAGTGCCGGTCCGGCCCATCGCCTCACTGAATCCCCCCGCCTCCGCCATCTTGTTGAAGTTGAGCCGCTGGAGGATCGCGTCGGTCCACCGTTCCACCAGCCGGGCTACGATGTAGCCGGCGAGCAGGATCAGGGCGGCGCCGAGGAAGGAGGGCACGATCGCGGCCAGCTGGTCGAAACCGAGCCGGAGTCGTTCGAAGATGGAGTTCATCGGGATACCTCGATGACTACTTTGCCGAGTTGGGAGCCGCTCTCGAGGCGGCGATAGGCGTCGATGCCCTGCTCGAGCGGCACCACGAGATCGACCTTGGGTGTCAATTTGCCGGTGTTGGCCACCGCCACCATGGCGGCGAATTCGTCCACCGTGCCCATGGTGGAGCCGAGGATGGACCACTGGAACCAGAACAGCTTGCGGATGTCGATCTGGACCATCGGGCCGGTGGTGGCGCCGCAGGTGACCAGCCGGCCGCCGGGCCGGAGCGCCCGAAGGGACTTGTCCCAGGTCTTTTCCCCCACCGAATCGACCACCACGTCCACCCCGATCTTGGTGAGTCCCCGAACCTCGCGGGCCACGTCCTGGGTGGCGTGATTCAGGGTCACGTCGGCGCCTAACGCTCTGGCGCCCTCGAGCTTGGCGTCCGACGAGCTCGTGGCAATCACCCGGGCGCCCAGATGCTTGGCGATCTGGAGCGCGGCGAGCGAAACGCCGCCGCCGATCCCCCAGATCAGCACCGTCTCGCCGGCCTTCAGCTGCGCGCGAGTGACCAACATGCGCCACGCCGTGAGCGTGGCGAGCGGAAGCGCCGCGGCTTCGGCCCAACTCAGGTGGGTTCCGACCTTGGCCACGTTGCGGGCCGGGACGACCAGGTACTCCGCGACGGTGCCCGCGCGGTGCTCGCCGAGGACCCCGAAACTTCGGCAGAGGGGGTCCTGACCGCCCTTACACATAGGACAGGTCCCGCACGAAATCCCCGGGTTGACCACCACCCGGTCGCCCGGGGCGAGCCCGGTGACCCCGGTCCCGATCTGGTCGACTATCCCGGCCGCATCGGTCCCGACCACGTGGGGGAAGGGGAGGGTAACCCCTGGGAGTCCGCCTAAGACGAATAGATCCAAGCGGTTAAGGGCCGCCGAGCGGACCAGGATTCGGACCTGGTCGGGCTGCTCAACGGCCGGCGAGGGCATTTCTTGAACCCGGAGGCGGTCAATCCCACCGTGTTCGACGAGCGTCAGGGCGCGCATAGCTTGCACAAGTTGGAAAGTTGTGCAAGATATATGGCGCGAGTGTATCCGAGCGACCACCAAAACAGGATTCCGCCGTTGGGGAGGAAAACCAGCATGGCCGTATTCCACGATATGGAGATGGGTTGGACGGGCTCGGGTTGGATGGAGCCGATGCCGTCATCGCCGCCGCCGCCACCTCCGCCGCCGCCACCCCCGCCGCCGCCACCCCCGGTCGCCACCCCGGTGGGCACGGCCCCGGCTCGGCCCAAGCCGAAGGCAGCCGCGAAGCCGGCGGTGAAGAAGGCCGCCAAGCCGGCCGCGAAG
>JAYUZK010000125.1:0-3416 GCA_043751835.1 Gemmatimonadota bacterium
GCACTCTGCCGCGGCGCAGCAGGCTCCGCGCGAGGCGGCCGCCCAGTTTGTCGATGCCTGGAACGCCCGCCGGTGGTGGGACGCGGCCAAACTCCTCGATCTCGGCACCTTCGACCGGTTCCGCACCGACTTCATCGCTCGGGCCAGGCGGAGTCCAGAGGAAGGGCCCCGCATGACCGTGGACGACCTCCGGAAGACCAACCCCGATATGCCGGTCGAGGTGGCCGCCTACCAGATCCGGATGATGGAAGAACAGCGCCGACGTTACGCCGACCCCACGCCCTACGAGTTCGCCCGGGTTCCTTCGGCCGGCGTGCTCCGCAACCTCGACGTCACCGAAGCCGCCGCCCGCTGGCTCGAAAGCCGCGACCCGCAGTGGCAGGTCCGGATGCAGTTCGAACAGGCCGGGTGCCCCGCCCCGGACGACATCGCGCAGATCCCCAGTCCCAAGCGGCATGTCGTGGGCGCCGTCCCGGAGTCCGATTCGGTCGCGTACGCAGTCATCAGGGAAGAACGGGAAGGCGACAACGCCCCGGCCTGGGCCGGCGGCGACTTGACCGTTATCCAACTGATCCGCTTGCGAGACCGGTGGGCCGTCTCCCCCCGCGCCGACCTCGTCCCGGAGGTTGGCGCGGTGGATGTGAGTTCGTGCAAGCGGCAGGGTCAGTAGCCGCTACCTGCCGCCAAATGCCTTCGCCGGCATCGATTGGATGAACGCCAAGACGGCGTCCATCTCGGTCGACTCCATCTGCCCGGCCAGTTTCCACGGCATGATGGTGTCGATCGGCGTTCCGTTCTTGCGGCGGCCGGTCTTGAGCGCCGCGATGAAATCGGTTTCCGTCCTTCCTGGAGTGAATTTCCAAAATACGGGACATCCCTCGATCTGGATTCATCGGCGGGCCCGAAGGGCCCGGCCACTCCCCGGTCCGCGCTGCCCGTCGCGGAGCGCCACGGCCCCGTTCACCACCACCGCCGCGATCCCATCCGGATAGGCGAACGGCTCCGCGAACGTCGCCCGGTCCGCCACGGTGGCCGGATCGAAGACCACCAGATCGGCAAACCAGCCTAACGCGATCCGGCCCCGCCGGTCGAGCCGGACCCGGCGCGCCGGCGCCGAGCTGATCTTCCGGATGGCGGCGCCGAGCGAGAGGACCTTCCGTTCCCGGACATAATGCCCCAGCACCCGCGGGAATGTTCCGAGGCTCCTGGGATGGGGGTGACCCCGCCGGGCCGGCCCGTCGAGCGCGACGGCGCCACCATCACTCGCCACCATCGCATGGGGATGCTTGAGAATCCGTTCGAGATTGTCTTCGCTCATCGCGAAGCCGACCATCCCGACGTCGCCCCCGTTCCGCTGCAGGAGGCCGAGCGCCAGCCGGTAATGGTCTCCCGCCCCGAGTTCCGGGATTCGCTTGCCCTCGGCCGGCTTGTCCGCTTCGGCCAAGACGCTGCTCACCATGACGCGATCCCACCCGCCGATCAGCGCCACTTTCGCCTCCACCGCTTCGGTGAGCCGCGAACTGAGGCTGCTGTCCGCCAGCCGTTTCAAGAACGCCTCGTCGCCTCCGTCCCGGCTCCAGAGCGGGAACAGATTACTGAGGCCCGTCTGGTAGGCGAGGTATGGATACCGGTCGAAGGTCACGTCCCGACCGGCCCGCCGGGCCCGGCTCATCCGCGCGAACACGTCGTCGAGCTTGGCCCAGTTCCGGGGCCCCTGGGTCTTGAGATGGGCGATGTGGACCGGGCATCGAGCCCGCCGGCCCACCTCGAGGCTTTCCTCCACCGCTTCGACCAGCCGGTCATCCTCGTTCCGCATGTGGGGGGAGTAGGGCAGCCGGTACCGGGCCAGTGGCCGGCAGAGAGCCACCAGCTCGTCGAGGCCCGCGAACGCGCCCGGGGTGTACTCGAGCCCCGCCGATGCGCCGCACGCCCCCGACTTGAGAGCCGCCTGCACCAAGCCAACCATCCGAGTCAGCTCTGCGGGGGTGGCCGGACGGTCGTCGTCTCCCACCACCAGTTGCCGGACCCGCCCCAGCCCCACCATCGAGGCGACATTCGCCCCCGGAGCCAGCGCGCCCACCTCGGTAAACCAGTCGGTCATCGCCGTCCGGCCCCGGTCGTCGGGAATCTTCGAAAACCCGTCAGCCCCCACCACGACCGTGGTGACACCCTGCCGAACTACCGACTCGAGACGCGGATCCACCGCGAGCGTTCCGTCGGCATGGGAGTGGACGTCGACGAACCCGGGTGCCGCAGCGAGCCCCCGCGCGTCGATCTCGTCGGCCGACCGGCCCTTGAGGCCGCGCCCAAGCGCCACGATCCGGTCGCCCGCGATGCCAATGTCGAGGCGATGGCCCCGGTCGCCGACTCCGTCGAACACGGTGGCGCCCCGGATCACGAGATCGAATTTGCCGGCCGGCCTCCATGACGGAAACGCTCCGACCAGAGGCGCGAAGCGAAGGGCCCTCAGAAATTCGCGGCGGGAGCCGTCACTCATGGCTGGTGCAACCTTTCTACCCACCGTCGCATCCAATAGGACGTCACGCCAATGGGATGACCTGATGAGCCTCAAGACGAAGCAGGAACGGTTCGAAAGCTACGAAGTGTACGACGATCAGGGAAAGTCGGTGGGCCGGGTCGTCCTGCCAAGGCAGCACCGGTTCTTCGGAACCAGCCGCGGAACCGTCTACCTCCGGCGCCAGCCGATGCTCAAGCCCCGCAGCGGGTCCCGGGCCGCCTAACGTACCGCCCGACCAGGTGCCCCCTTAAATTTCGGTGGTGCGCCCCCTTCGCCCGATCCTCCTCTTCTCGTTCGTTGCCTCCCTGGCCGCCGGAACCGCGCTCGCCCAGGGTAGCCGGTCGGCGGCTCCGGGATTCGCCGACTCGCTGACGGCCGCCGCCGCCCGGGCCATCGGCGATGGCCGGCCTTGGCAAGCCACCAGGATACTGGCCGGAGCGAGTCGCGAGGCCGGCGCCAGGCCGTCCCTGGTCCTGACCGCGGCCCGAGCGGCTGCCGGCTGGCAGGGATGGGCCACCGTGGTCCGCCTTCTCGAAGGCCGGCACTGGCTCGACGACGACGGAGGTCAGGGCCACAGCCTCCTCGGTCGGGCGCTGGTGGAGCGAAGTCAGCCGGCGGAGGCCATCCTCCATACCAGGCGGGCGCTGGAATTGGCCACCACGCGGACCCGGGCCGAGCGCCTGGTGACCCACGCGCGAACAATGGACCGCCTCGATCAGCTCGATTCTGCCGCCGCGGCCTATCGGGCCCTCGCCCGGGACTTCCCCACTCTCAAGGACTGGTTCGACCTCCGAGCTGCGGGCGTCACAACCGACTCGACGTCCCGAACGCGACTCCTGAACGAAGTCACGTCCCCGGCGGCCCGACCTCGGACCGGCTGGACCGAGGCGCTGGCCCG
>JAYUZK010000126.1:0-8093 GCA_043751835.1 Gemmatimonadota bacterium
CCCTGGCTCGGAAGATCTGCTTCGACCGCCTCAAACTCGCTGTCGATTCACGAGTTAACGAGTTGGGCACCTCCATAGGTGAGGCGCTGCTCGCGGTCCATCGAAGCTACTTTCACGCCCTCGCTCCGGTCCTCGATCGGGTCCATGGCATCGCCCACATCACCGGTGGGGGGATCGCCGGGAATCTGGTCCGGGTATTGCCTTCCCATGTGGACGCGGTCATCGATTCCCGGTCCTGGGAGTGGCCGCCGTTGTTCACGTTTCTGATGAAGGCCGGGGGCGTTTCGCAGGACGAGATGCGCGAGGTCTTCAACATCGGAGCCGGTCTCCTGGTGGCGGTGCCACCGTCCGAGGTCGACCAGGTTCGGGCAGCGGCCCGGGCCGTGGGCATCGCAACATGGATCGCCGGGGACGTCCGCGCCGGCCAGCGCGGGGTGCGATTCACCTAACGAGCGATCGCGGGGGGCACGGGTGCGCAGGCGTCGCGTTGGTTGGTTCGGGTTCGCATGCTTCGCCGTCACCTCCTCCCCGGTCCTCGTTGCCCAGACCACGGGAAGCGGCGCCGCCGCGCACCCGTGTGATGCGCAGACCACCGTCACCAAATCGGTGTGTCGCGCAGCGTACGACGCCGTCACCGGGATAGTACCGGTCGGCGCGCTCGCCATGGGAGGCGGCAATCCGTATCTCGGCTCCGCCGGCGGCGGGCGGGGGTTCGGGGATATCGGGATCACCTTCCGCGGGAACTTCTTCCGGGTCATCCTGCCGGCCACGACCTACGCCGGTGCCACGGACACCGTGGCCGCCGCGCGGCGCCTGCCGATCATCGTACCGACCATCGACCTTCGGTTCGGGCTGATGCGGAAGACCCTCCCGGTCGGAGAGGCGACGGTCGATTTCCTGGCGTCGGTCGGTGGAATTCCCGAAAACTCCACTGACTACATCCGGTTCAGTTCCGACGCCCGGCGGCTTGCGGGGATCGTGCTCGGATTCGGGTACGGATTGCGCATCGGGATTGCGCCGACCGGGCCGATGCCGCTGGTGAGCCTGAACGTGGGGCGGCACGATGTGCCCAAGTTCACCGTCGGCGACGTGGCGGCTGGGAGCAACTTCGCCTACACAGTTGCGATTTCGGCCATCAACGCCCGGCTCCTGGTGGGGAAACGCCTCAAAGGGTTCGAGTTTACCGCCGGCGCGGGGGCGGATCTGATGACGGGCGGCTACTCAATCGTCTACCGCAATCTCAAAACCAACCTGCCCTCCGCCAGGGCGGACTCCACCGTGTCAACGATGCGTCTGCTGACGCTGGCCAATGCCGCGTTTGTCTTCGGCAAGGTGGCAAGGCTCACATTCGAGGGTGGTTTCCAGATTGGCAAGGACGAGAAGCTTCCCACCATCTTCGAGGCGAACAATACCAAATCAGGCCGGTTCTTCGGCGGGGTCGGGCTCGGGTTTAAACTGTAGGCGTGACGGATCTCGAGGCGATGCGCCGAGCGCTCGAACTGGCCCGCAAGGGCTGGGGTCGGGTGCATCCCAATCCCCTGGTCGGCGCGGTCGTGGTCCGGGACGGGCTGGTCGTCGGCGAGGGTTACCACGCCGAGTATGGCGGCCCCCACGCCGAAATGGTGGCCCTCGCCATGGCGGGCGACCTGGCCCGCGGCGCTTCCCTCTTTGTCACGCTGGAACCGTGCGCCCACGCCGACAAGCAGCCAGCCTGTTCCGATCTGGTAGCTCGGGACGGCGTGGCAAGGGTGGTGGTTGCGATGTTGGATCCCAACCCGGTGGCACGGGGCGGCGAGGCCCGGCTTTCGGCCGCCGGGATCGTGGTCGAGGTTGGCCTCGAACGGGACGCCGCCGAACGGCTCAATGCGGTCTATGTGCGGGCTGGGGCCCGGTCGGCACGGCCGTTCGTGGCGGTCAAGTTGGCGACTTCGATTGACCACCGGATCGCGGATCAGGCCGGTGTCTCGCGCTGGATCTCGGGCGAGGAGGCCCGAGACTGGGTCCACTGGTTCCGGGCCGGGTTCGGGGCGATCGGGGTCGGTGGTCGGACCGCCCAGGTCGATGACCCGATGCTCACCGTCAGGGGTGGGCTCGAGCCCCGAATCCGGCCAACCCGGGTCGTTTTTCTCGGGCGCCGTCGGCCCGCTCCTGACTCGGCCCTGGTTCGGACGGCGAAGGAGGTGCCAACCATCTTCCTTGGGGCCGCGGTGTCGGCCGCGGAGGAGGCCCAGTGGGGGCAGGGTGGCGTCGATCTCATCCCGGTACGAACGCTGGAGGAGGGCATGGTCGCGCTGAAGCGGCGGGGGATCGACTCGATCGTGATCGAGGGCGGGGGACGCCTGACCGGTGCCCTGCTGGCCGAGGACCTGGTCGATCAATTCGCGCTGATCGTGAGCCCCGTCTGGCTCGGTGAGTTGGGCATTCCGGCCAGCCGGGGCCATGAGGTGCCTTCGCTGCTCCAGGCGGACCGATGGGTCACCGCCGAACGCCGGGCGTTAGGCCAGGATACCATGATCCTCTTCGATCGCCGCTGATGTTCACCGGGCTCATCACGGCGGTGGGGAGGATCACCCGGGTGGGGCGGGACCGGGGTGGCCTCGATCTCGACATCGCCGCGCCCTATCGCCGGCTGGTGCTGGGTGAGAGTATCGCAGTTGATGGGGCCTGTCTGACCGTTGCGCGCAAGGTCCGGGGCGGGTTCGGCGTCCGGGCGATCGCGACGACGCTCGAGCGGACGCTGTTCGGCGATCGCCGGGTCGGCGACCGGGTCAATCTCGAGCGGGCACTCGCGGTGGGCGACCGTCTGGGCGGGCACCTCGTCCAGGGTCACGTGGATGGCGTCGGGGCGATCAAGGCCCGCCGACGCCGCAATGACGCGGTGGTATTGGACCTCAAGGTGCCCGCCGCGGTCGCTCGGGTGTCGGTGCCCCTGGGGTCGATCACCGTGCAGGGGGTGAGCCTCACGGTGAATGCGGTCGGGGACCGCAGTATCATTCAGGTTGCCCTGATCCCCCACACGCTGGCGGTTACCACGCTGGGGACCCTCGAGCCCGGGGATCGGGTCCACGTCGAGGCGGACGTGATTAGCAAGTATCTGGATTCCCTGGCCCGCGGACGGCGGGCCCGAAAGACACGATGACGTTCGGCACCATTGAGCAGGCGATCGACGACCTCCGCAACGGCAAGTGCGTGATCGTCGCGGACGACGAGAATCGCGAGAACGAGGGGGATCTGGTCTGCGCCGCCGAGTTGGTGACGCCCGACTTGGTCAACTTCATGACCATTCACGGCCGCGGGCTGATCTGCCTCACGCTGACGCCGGAACGCTGCGACCGTCTCGGCCTGGCGCAGATGACGCGTGACAACACCGAAGAGATGGGAACCGCGTTTACCGTGAGCATCGATGCGGAGCGGCGGTTCGGCGTCACGACCGGGATCTCGGCCGCGGACCGGGCCCGAACGATCCACGTGGCGATCGGGCCGGATACCGAGCCGGCTGATCTTCGCCGCCCAGGCCACGTATTTCCACTTCGGGCCCGGCCGGGAGGCGTGCTGCAGCGCGTCGGGCAGACCGAAGCCAGCGTGGACCTTGCCCGGCTGGCCGGTTTGATGCCGGCTGGCGTGATCTGCGAAATCCTCAATCCCGATGGAACCATGGCCCGGCGGGCCGAGCTGTCGGCGTTCTCGGACCAGCATGGGCTCACCTTCGTCACGGTGGCGCAGCTGGTAGCCTATCGGCTCCGGACTGAGCGCCTGGTGCACCGGGTGGCGGAGGCACGCCTGCCGACCGACTATGGGGTCTTCCGGATCATCGCGTACCGCAATGATGTGGACCGGGCCGAGCACGTTGCGCTGGTGTATGGGGACATCGACGGCGCCGATCGGATCCTGGTCCGGATGCATTCGAAATGCCTCACCGGCGATGTGTTCCACTCGCTCCGGTGTGATTGTGGCACCCAGCTCGATCACGCCATGCGGCGGATTGCCGAGTCGGGAGCCGGCGCCATCGTCTACCTCGACCAGGAGGGGCGCGGCATCGGCCTGCTCAACAAGCTCCGGGCGTACCAGCTCCAGGACAGCGGCGATGACACGGTCGAGGCCAATCAGCGGCTCGGTTTTGCCCCCGACCTGCGGAACTACGGCATCGGGGCGCAAATCCTCCGGGACCTGGGCCTGACGACGATCCGCCTGATGACGAACAATCCCCGGAAGGTGGTCGGCCTCGACGCGTATGGCCTCTCGATCGTCGAACGGGTGCCGCTCGAATCGCCGGTGACGGACGACAACCGCGGCTATCTCGCGACCAAGCGGGACAAGCTTGGTCACCTGATTGGCCACTGACGGATACCAATCGATGACCGAGATTCGAGGACAGCTCACCGCGACGGGCCGGGTGGGGATCGTCGTCAGCCAGTACCACGAGCGAGTGACCGCCCGGCTCCTGGAGGGGGCGCTCGAGTGTTGCCGGGCCGCGGGGCTCACCCCGGATGCGATCGATGTCGTCTGGGTTCCCGGCGCCTTCGAACTGGGAAGCGCAACGGCCGCGATGGCCGCGCGCGGGGGTCACACGGCGCTGGTGGCGCTCGGCGCGGTGGTGCGGGGCGAGACGCCGCACTTCGAGTACGTGGCCGGCGAGACCACCCGCGCCCTGGGCTCGGTCGCGGAGCGCCATGGGATGCCCGTGGGCTTCGGCCTTCTGACCGTCGACTCGATGGCGCAGGCGCTGGACCGGGCCGGCGGGTCGGCGGGGAACAAGGGATACGAGGCAGCGGAAGCGGCGATCAGGACCGCCGACGCCCTCCGTCAGCTGGGGGGTCGATGATGCGAACGGAGACCAAAGGCCGAGCCCGGGCGTTGCAATTGCTCTATGCGGCAGAGGCCAACGACCAGACAGTGGCGGAAGTGGTTCCGGGCTTGAGTCGGCTGATCGGCCCCCAACCGACCGTCCTCGATTTCGCGGAACATCTCGCCGGTGCCGTGATGGAGGATCGGGCGGCGCTCGACGACCTCATCCGGACGGCCGCCGAGCACTGGCGGATCGACCGCTTGGCAGTCATCGATCGGAATATCCTCCGGCTTGGCGCCCTCGAACTGAAGGGCGCGTCGGTTCCGCCGGTCGTCGCGATCGACGAGGCGCTGTGGCTCGCGCACCGGTTCGGGACCCGGGAGTCGCCGGCGTTCGTCAACGGCGTGCTGGACCGGATCGCCCGGAGCCTCGGGCGGCTGTGAGGATTCTTCTCGTCAACTGGCAGGACCGGCACAACCCGCAGGCCGGAGGGGCCGAGATTCACCTGTCCGAGTTGTTTGGCCGCCTTGCTCGCGGTGGGCACCAAGTCCACATGGTCTGTTCGGGGTGGCCTGGCGCTCCCTCGGCCGCCGAGATTGATGGGGTCACGGTCGAGCGGCACGGCGGGCGCCACACGTTCGCGCTGGTCGGCCGACGAGCCGTGCGCCGAGCCCTCGCCGCCCGCCCCTACGATTGCCTGGTCGAGGACGTCAACAAGCTGCCACTCTACTGCGAAGGCCTGACGCCGCTGCCCGTCTGCGTCGTGGTACCCCACCTGTTCGGCACGACGGCGTACGAGGAGGCGTCGTGGCCGATCGCGACCGGGGTGGTCCTGGCGGAACTGCTGATCCCCCGCGCCTACCGCCGGTCGCATTTCCACGCCATCAGCGAGAGCACCAGGGATGACCTCGTGGCCCGGGGAATTGCGCCTGAACGGATCGCGGTCATTCATCCCGGCATCGACTGCAACCGGTTTCGCCCCGACCCGGGCCTTGACCGGTCCGATCCGCCATCCTTCTTGTATGTCGGGCGGCTGCGGCGGTACAAGGGCGTCGAGCTTCTGCTTCAAGCCCTGGCTGTCGTGCGGCGGACTCGCCCCGAGATTGGGCTCCACATCGCCGGTGGCGGTGACGATCGCGATCGTCTGGTGGCCCTCGCGGGGGTCCTTGGGCTGGCCGAGGCGGTCACGTTCCACGGCTTCGTGGATGAGGCGACCAAGCTGCGTTTGCTCCGGACGGCCTGGGCCCACGTCTTCCCATCCCCGAAGGAGGGCTGGGGTATTACGATCATGGAAGCCGCGGCTTGCGGTACTCCGTCGATCGCCTCGGCGAGTCCCGGACTCCGGGACTCGGTTCGCCCGGGCGAAACCGGGTTTCTGGTGCCGCATGGCGACGTTGACGCGCTGGCCGAGCGGATGCTCTTTCTGGCTACCAACCGGGGGGCGGTCGAGTCGCTCGGCGCGGCGGCTCGCACCCATGCTGAGGCCTGGAGCTGGGATGACGCTGCCCGGGCGACGGATGCTCATCTCCAACACGTGATGGATCAGCCCTGACTCACAAAGGATCATGTGATGAACAAGAAAGTGACCGCGCTCCACTGCCAGATCGGCGATGAACTTCGGGTTCGGGCTGCGGCGGTGGTCGAGCGGCTCGGCCATCTGTCGCCCCACGCCCTCGACGCGAGCGTGGTGTTCGACGACGACGCTGATGGCCCGTCGGCCGAAATCCGGCTGCACGTCCGGGGCGGCCAGGTCCTCGTGGCCCGCGGCGCCGCCCGTGATCACCGAAGCGCGCTCGACCGAGCGGAAGAGAAACTACGCAAACAGGTCGAACGGGCCGTGACCCAATCGCGGCGCGGCCGCCGGGAAGCTGACGAGCCCACGTGACCCTCAGGGCTCGCGATCTTCTGGCCAGGCGGGGCAACCCGCTCGAACTCGAGTCGCTCACCGGCGAGACCGGCCTTGACCGGGCGCTCCCCGACACGGACATCTCGAGTCCCGGGTTGGTTCTGGCGGGGTACACGGGCCGCTTCGTTCCGAACCGCCTCCATGTGCTCGGCGAGACGGAGATCAGCTACCTCGGGTCGCTCACCGACGAAGGCCGCCGGGCCTCGATCCTCACGTTCTTCAGTTTCGATCTGCCCTGCGTTTTCATAACCAAGGGGCAGAGCCCGCCGGAGCCGTTGCTCACCGTGGCCCGGGAACGTGGTGTGCCCGTGCTCCGGACCCGCCTCAAGACGGCCGAGTTCTACCGCCAGATCAAGCGGGTGCTGGAGGCGGCGTTCGCGCCGCGGACCACCCTGCACGGGTCGCTCGCGGACGTCTACGGTGTTGGCCTCCTCTTCACCGGCCGGAGCGGGATCGGCAAGAGCGAGTGCGTGCTCGATCTGGTCGAGCGCGGCCATCGTCTCGTCGCCGATGACGTGGTCATCGCGACGAAGCGGGGAAACGACATCCTGATCGGGCACGGACACGAACTCGCCGGCCACCATATGGAGATTCGCGGCGTCGGACTGATCGACATCCCGGCGTTGTTCGGCATTCGCGCCGTTCGGCAGCAGAAGCGGATCGAGGTGGTGGTCCATCTCGATGACTGGCAGGAATCCCAGGATCCGGAACGGACGGGCCTGAGCCGCCAGGAGATCCGCATTCTCGATGTCACAATTCCGAAGATGGTTGTGCCGCTCAATCCGGGAAAGAACCTGACCGTGATTTCGGAGGTCGTCGCGATGAATCACCTGCTCCGGGTGAGCGGCGTGGACAGCGCGGCGGCCTTCAACGACCGGCTGATCCGGAAAATGAAGGAACGGCGGGGGTTGAGAGAGTCCCTCCAGGAGGACTACGAGTGAGTCCGCCCCTGCACGGCGTGGTGGTCTGCCACGGCGAGGTGGCCGGCTCGCTGATCGGCGCTGCCGAGGAAATCAGCGGAATCCGCGGTGCCCTTACGCCAGTGTCGAACGCTGGATGCGACCGGGGTCAGCTCGAAGCGCGGATCGTGGCGGCGCTCGCCGAGCGGCCGGCCGTCGTGTTCGTGGACATGCCCAGTGGGTCGTGCCTGTTCGCGGCGATGCGCCGGGTCTCGGCAATGCCCGATGCCGCGGTCGTCACCGGGGTGAACCTCGCCATGCTTCTCGATTTTCTGTTTCACCGGGACCTGGCCGCCCCGGAGGCCGCCGCGCGGGCGGTGGAGACGGCCACGCGGGCCATCGGAGTACGGCCGTGAGCATCGTTGCCGCGAGGGTCGATGACCGCCTGGTCCACGGACAGGTCGTGATCGGCTGGGGGCGGCCGCTCCAGATCGGACGGATC
>JAYUZK010000127.1:0-3792 GCA_043751835.1 Gemmatimonadota bacterium
GCATTCCTGGTGCAGACGACCGGGTCGCTCGCCGGCGTGGCGTTGATGCCGGATCTCGAGCGGATCGGTCCACGCCGGCTGCAGGAGCCAAAGAAAATCGGCGTGGTTGGCGTGGGGCGGCAGGGGCGGGCGGTGGTGGCCGAGCTCGCCAAGATCGACGGCGCCCGGGTCGTCGCGCTCTGTGATACCGACGCCGGACGGCTCCAGATCGGGCTCGACCGCGCCAGCGGGGCCGAGGGATTCGGCGACCATCGCGCGATGCTCGACAAGCGGCGGGACCTCGATGCGGTCATCGTCGCAACGCCGACTCACCTCCACCGGTCCATCGTCGAGGACGCGCTGGCGGCCGGCAAACACGTCTATTGCGAAGCTCCCTTGGCTCACACCGTGGACGACGCCCGGGCGATTGCGGCCGCCGCCCACGCCGCGACGAACCAGATCTTCATGGCCGGGTTTCTGGCCCGTTCCAATCCGGTCTATCAGTTGGCCCGGACCTTCTACCGGACCGACGCGTTTCGTGATTTTGTCGGCGGGTCAGCCCGGTATCACCGCAAGACCTCGTGGCGATTTCCCTCGGCTACCGCCGAAGGCGAGCGGTTGGCCAACTGGCGACTCGATCCCGCGGTGTCGATCGGCCTGGCTGGGGAAATGGCGTCGCACCAGCTCGACGTGTTCCACTGGTTCCGTAACAAGGTGCCCGTCAGCGTCATCGGGACAGGCATGGTCGCTGCCAACCGCGACGGCCGAACGGTGCCGGATACCATCAACGCGCTGTTCCGCTTCGACGACGGGACCTCGGTCAGCTACGAGGCCTCGCTCGGCAATTCCTTCGGTGGCCAGGACGAAGTGTTGCGGGGCACCAATGCGGCCTTCCGGCTGGCGTGGACCCACGGCTGGATGTTCAAGGAAGTCGATGCCACCACGCTGGGCTGGGAGGTGTATGCGCTGCGGCAACAGTTTCATCAGGACGAAGGCATCATCCTGATTGCCGACGCCACCAAACTGGCGGCGCAAGGGCAGCTGAAGGCGGGTGTCGGCCTGCCATACTCGCCCCTTTACTACGGACTCGCGGATTTTCTCCGCAGCGTGGCGTTCCCGAACGTTCCGGTTTCCTGTGGGGCGATGGAGGGGCTTCGGACGACGATCGTGGGCATCCTGGCAAACCAGGCGGTGATCTCGGGAACCGCGGTCGAGATCACCACCTAGATGGGGTTCGCCGCTATTTGCGGCCGAAGAACACGCCGCCCGTAAGAACCAGTTGGGATCCGTTACCAATCTCGACCCGGCCCTCGGCGAACGGCTGGATGTTGCCGGTCGGCTTGAAGCGGACGCCGCCGAGGAGATTGAGGAAGAAGTTGGAGTTGTTGCTCCCCAGTCCGCCTACACTGAACACCGGCTGGAGCAGGGACCGGCTATAGGCCCCGGTGGTTCCTTTGGCGCCGTAATAAGAGTACCCAAGACCGGCCCCAACATACGGCGCCACCGAGCCGCCTGGGGCCACTAGATAAAGGGCGTTACCCGTCACCTCCCAGGCGTTGAAAGTTCTTGGAAAGAAGAAGTCGAAGGTCGCCTGTCCCTCGATCTTGCTCTTCTTGGTCAATTCTCCCAGACCAAACCCGACCCTGGCCCCGAGACCAATGTGAGTGTCGCTCCCCCAGCTCACATTGGTGCCAAACCTCGCCTGTGCCTCCAGACGCCCACTCATCATCACCGCCGCCAATCCGGTCGCAATCCAAACGCTTTTCATCCGCATCATCGTTTCCTCCCAGTGGTGGTGTTCGCAGCTACCGCGGGTTCGATTCGAATATTTCGATACTGAATGGCCGTGTGATCTCCCTGGAGCATCACCGGGCCCGGAGTCCCCTCGTCGCTGTCGAGGGCCCCACCGGTAATGCCCGGGATTTCAATATCATCGATGATCGTGGTCCCGTTCAACACCACCGTGACCCGGCGGCCGATCAGGGTGATGTCGAAGGTCTGCCATTCTCCGGCAGGTTTGGCCGGGAACGACGTCGGTGTGATCTGGCCATAGACGCCCCCCATCCGCCGCGATCCAGGAGAATCGGGATAACCATCGAGAACCTGGACCTCGTGGCGCCCGCGGAGATAGATCCCGCTATTGCCGTTCGCCGGGAGGTTGACCTCGAGATGGAGACGGAAATCGCCGAACCGGCGCCGGCTCACCAGATCGGCGCTCGGACCCTCGTTCGCCAGTACGCCGTCATGCATCTTCCACCCCGACGGCTTCCCATCCCGAACCCGCCAGCCGGCCAGGCCTTCGGCCAGCAGATCGACGGCCGCGCCCCACGTGGACGGCGCCGGCCGTTGAAGCGCCGGCGCCCGGACGCCGCGGAACAGTTGCCGCGGACCGGATGCCGGAGTCATTGAACCAGTGATGCGACCCGCGTCGCCGACCCGGCCCTCGATCACGGTCGCCGGTGCCTTGCGATCATCCTCGTTCGGCCAGACAAACCGGAAGCGGCGGCCCTGGACCGTGATCGACGCCAGGGCGGTGGCGTGGCCGAAACCACCCTGAAACCGGCCGGCCAGCGTGTCGCCCGCCGGGCTGATTTCGAACCACGAGGGGTACGTACCCCTGGGACCGGTGACGGTCAGGTCCCATCGGCCCGCCAACGGCGGCGGCTTGGCGGGCGCGGGCGACAGAACCGTCAGACCAACGAACAGGGCAAGGACCATCGAGTCTCCCGGCTCAATACGAGATCGTGATACCAGCGGTCAGGAAACGGTCGGCCTTCTTGAACCGGGCACCGTTCGGGTTCGGATCCGGCCTGAGACCGGGCAGGTTGTCGTACCGGATCACATAGCCAAGCTTGAGCCCGATCCTGGTCGAGATCGGGGCCACCAGTCGCGTAGTTGTCCTGACGGTTGGCCCCCGCCGACGTAAGCGTGTTGCGCTGCTGAAAGCCTGAGAGCCCGATTTCGAGTCCCAGCTCATCGTGGGGTTGGGCGACGACCTTCACCCGAAAGCTGCGTTGCTGTCGAGACCGCGGCCAGGCCGGCCGTCGTTTCGTGATTCGCATGGGAACATTCCAATCATCCGCGGAAGCGAGGATCAAAAGAAACCGACGCTCCGCAACCGCGCAACACGGTCTTCCCGATCCTTCGCCCGCAATACACCGCAATTTTCGGCTAGCCACCCCGGCGCGGGGATGCTAACCTGGACACCCAAGGAGGAGGACCCCTATGATCATGTCGATGACGCCTCGAACAATCTGGACTCCGGACACGGCCTGGGCGGCCGTGCTGACCCGAAATCCCGCGTCCGACGGCGATTTCGTGTTCGCCGTTCGGACGACCGGTATCTACTGCCGGCCTTCCTGCCCGGCTCGCCGGCCCAAGCAGACCAACGTCGCTTTTTTCGACGATGGCGCTTCCGCTCGGGAGGCCGGCTATCGCGCCTGCCTTCGGTGCCGGCCGGACCAACCGGTCAAAGACCCGGTAGGCCTCGCCCATCGCCTGCTGGAGACCCTCGACGAACGCCTGACGCTCGATCAGCTGGCGGCCAGGGTCGCCATGTCGGCTGGCCATCTCCAGCGCCGCTTCAAAGCGCGATACGGACTCTCGCCCCGAGCGTTCCAGGAGCAGAGGCGGAGACTTCGGCTCCGGTCGGCCCTCCGGGGCGGGCTGGCGGTGTCGCGCGCCACGTACGACGCCGGGTATGGATCGAGCAGTCGCGTGTATGAACGGGCCGCCGGAGACCTGGGCATGACCCCGGGTCAGTTCGCCCGGGGTGGCAAGGGGCTCATGATCCGCTACACGATCATCGATTCA
>JAYUZK010000128.1:0-9680 GCA_043751835.1 Gemmatimonadota bacterium
GGTGACGCGCAGTTGAGCGCGACGGTCCCAACGCCCTGGCACATGACGTTCCCTGGCTGGGTCGGGTTCAACATCATGAGCGACGAGTTTCTCCACCACAGGGGCCAGCTGGTCGCGTACGCGCGGATGTGCGGCGTCCAGCCGCCCTTCATTTGGGGGTTCGGGGACAACGCCCCCGAGTTCCGGCCGGCCAGCTGAGAAGACGGCCGGCAACGAGCCGATGAGCGCCGCGATCCGGGATCAGCGGTTGACGTGGGCGGCGCTGGCCTTGGCCGTCCTGGCCAATCTCCTCGCCATCAACATGCCGCTGATGGAGGGGGACGCGACCCTGTACGCCAACCTGGCCGCCGCGATGGTGAAGAGCGGCGACTACATCGGGCTCTATGCCCGCGGTCAGGACTGGCTCGACAAACCTCACCTCCCCTTCTGGATCGCGGCCGCCTCGTTTCGGCTCTTCGGGGTTTCGAGCTGGGCCTACCGCCTGCCGGCGTTTCTGGCCATCGTCGGGACGGCCTACTACACCTTTCGCCTGGGGAGCCGGTACTACGGGCGAACGATCGGTCTCTGGGCCGCGATCATCCTCCTCACCGCCGAGCATACGATCCTCTCGAGCGCGGACGTCCGGGCCGAGCCCTTTGTCACCTTGTTTGTCATCGCCACCACCTGGTATCTGATCCGGGTGGCCGAAGACGATCGCTGGTTCTCGGCCGCGATCGCGGGGGCTCTGTTCGCCGCAGCCGCGATGATGTCGAAGGGCCTGTTCACCCTCATACCGGCCGGGGGCGCGTTGGCGGGGCACTGGGTCCTTCGAGGCCGGCCCCCGATTGCCTGGCGGCGGTGGGCCCTCGTGGCCGTGGTCGCGGGAATCGGCATCATGCCCGAGCTGGCCGCCCTCTACGACCAGTTCGACCGCCACCCGGAAAAGATCGTCTTCGGTGCGACCGGAGTCTCAGGAATTCGGTTTTTCCTCTGGGACAGCCAGTTCGGAAGATTCCTCGGCAACGGGCCGATCCGCCAACAGGACGCGAGTCCGACCTTCTTCCTCCACACGATTCTGTGGGTCTTCCTCCCCTGGTCGTTCGCGCTGATCCTCGCGGTGGTCCGCCGAGTCCGCCTCCTTCGGACCGGGCAGGCGGCCTCGACCGAGTGGTACACGCTGTCGGGCGCGACGCTGATGTTCGTGGTGTTCTCGGCGTCGCGGTTCCAGCTCCCCCACTACCTCAACATCATTTTCCCGTTCCTGGCAATCCTGACAGCCGGTGAGGTGCAAGCCCGGGTGTCCCTGCCGGGATTCCGCCTCCTCGGCCGGGTTCAAATCGGCCTCCTCATCACCATGCTTGGCCTGGGGGTCGCCATCGGAGTTCTGGTCCGGCCGGAAGACGGCGGGGCGGCGGCCCTCATCGCACTGGTCGTGGTCGCCGCCATGCCGGTTGCGTGGCGGGCCGCCGCGGACAACGGCGTGAAGGTGCTGGTCCTGTCGGTGCTGGGGGCCGTCGCGGTCAATCTCTACTTCGAACGCGGGATCTACCCCACCCTCCTTCGCTATGACGGGGGCCTCCAGGCGGCCCGCTACGTCAACGATCGATACCCGGACGCAACGGTGATCGTCCTGGGCGAACAGCAGCGGACCAGCTTCGAGTTTGCCCTCCGACGCTCACCCCAGTACATGAACCGGCTCGAGGATACCAGCGGGGTCGTCACCCGGCCCTACCTGCTACTGTCGAGGCCGCCCCGGAACCAGCCACCCGATCCGCGAACGGTCGCGAGCTTCGATCATTTTGGGATTGCCATGCCGACGCTTCCCTTCCTGAATCATCGGACCAGACCACGGACGTTGAGCCGGTTGGACCTCCTGCTGATCACGGCGGCAGCGAGCAACACCCCGACAACCCGATAGCCGCCGGTCCTCGCCCTCAAGCGGAAGCAGCTGACGGCGGCCTACGAGCAGGCCGACGCCGCCCGCCACTTCCTCGAGACGGAATGGTTCGAACGGGAGTGGGCCGCCCAAGTCTGAGTCAGCGGCCGGCCTTCCTCCACGCCCCGACGTCGTGGAGCCAGGAGAACGGATCGATCGTCACGCCGGAGACGCCGTTGGCGGCCACCGCCACGTTGGTCGGGGTGTAGAGAAAGATCGCCGCGCCGTCCGCACTGAGCACTTCGAGCGCTCGATGCCAATCGATCCGGGCGGCCGCCGCCGTCGGGGCCGAGCCGGCCGCCTGGAAGAGCGAGTCGAACACCGGATTGCGGTACCGGCCGTAGTTCAGTCTGCCGATGCCGCTGGCGGTCCACTGATCGGCCAGGCTCCGCGGGCTCGGGTCATCGAGCCACGCTCCGACCATCGTGTCGAACTTGCCCAGGCGGAGCCGCTCCTGAAAGATGCCGAAGTCGACGGCGGTGATCTCAGCGACGACACCCACCGCCTTCCACATCTGCTGAATCCCCTCGGCCAGTTGCTTCCGCGCCATGCTGGTCGACGGGACCAGGATCCCGAGTCGGAGGGTCCGGCCGTTCTTGGCGCGGACGCCTGAGGGACCCGCCTTCCACCCGGCGGAGTCGAGCAGCCGGCGGGCCCGCTCGGGGTCGAATCCCGGCGCCTTGATGCTGTCGCTGTAAATCCAGATCGCCCGCGAGACGGGCCCCGGTGGAATGGCCGCGTCGGGACCGATCACGGCGTGAACGAGGTTCGGCCGGTCGACAGCCAGCGCGAGAGCCTGCCGCACCGCCCGGTCCCCAAGGATCGGGTGCGGTCCCCGGGTGCCCGCGTGCTGAAATCCGAGGAACCCGTAAACCGCCGACGAATATGGAATGGCCGTCACCCGGGGATCGGCGGCGACTCGGGCCCGGGCCGCCGGGCTCGTCACCGTCTCCATCAGGTCGGCCTCACCTGACAGGACCAGATTGAGCGCCGCATCCTGACTGGCGGCGAAGCGCCAGACCACCCGCCGGAACCCGGACCCGGCCGAATCGATCCGTTCGGCGGTGAGCGACGCGCCGCGAATCCACTTGGTGATCCGGTAGGGGCCCGAGCCGACCAGCTGGGCGACGCCGGAATCGGCACCCCACGCCGGGCGTGGCTTCGGGTCCCAGAGATGGCGGGGCAAAATCCGGACGTGGGCGGTCGCGTCGTACAACTGTTCCGGATAGTGCCGAGCGAAGGCGATCGTGACCGCGTCAGCCCCGTCCTGGGATACGGAGACCCCGTCGAGCGCGCTACCGGCCGAGGCGCCCAGCGCGGTATCGGTGTAAGCCGCGAACGAAAAGATTACGTCCGCCGGCTGTACCGGCTTCCCATCCTGCCACCGGGCGCCGGGCCGGAGGGTAAACCGCCAGGTCAGGGAATCGAGCCGCTGCCACGCGGCGGCCAATCCCGGCTGATAGCCCGCGGTGTCGATCGGCGGGGCACCTCGCCGCAGCACGGCCAATCGTTCGTACACCAGATCCGCGATGTCGCGTCCGACGGACTCCTGGATCAGAGGGGGAACCAGGGTGGACGGCTCGCCGGTCGCGGCAAGGACCAGGGTGTCGCACGCGGCGCAGGCCGGCCCGGCTTTGCGGCACGCGGCGGTCAGCGTCAGTCCTGCGACCAACGCCGCCAGCGCCGGTCGTCGGAGTCGTGACAGCGAGTCAGCTGGTTGGTTTGATTGCCGTGCCGCGTTGGACATGGTGGCCCAATCCTTCGTATGGGTCGGAAGCGCCCTCCAACGTAGAGCGCGGCGGGGCACCGTGTCCAGTCCGGATCGCACCCCCATCGGGCCCCGGACGGCGGTAGATTCGCGGTACACTTATCTCGAGCTTTCGATGTCGGGTTGGATTACGGCCCTTGGTGCAGCGCGGGACCTGGCACCGGTTCCGGTGCCAATGAGGACTGCCCTGCTGCTCAGCGCGCTGGTGCTGGTGGGCCCCGGCCGTTCCGCCCCGGACCCGCGGCGGGCCGTCCCCAATGACAACCGCACCCCGGCCGGCGTCATGCGGGGCGACACCTTGACGCTCCGCTTGGTCGTGCAGCGGGCCGAGTGGTATCCCGAGGCCGAGGACGGCCCGCACATCGCAGTCCACACCCTGGGCGAGGACGGCAAGGCGCCGAGCATCCCGGGGCCGCTGATCCGGGTCAAGGCCGGCGCGCCGATCCACGCCACGATCCGGAATGCGCTCCCCGACTCCACCATCCACATGATCGGCCTCGGCGGACAGCCCGGTGACAGCGTCGAGATCCGGCCCGGGGAGATCCGTGAGGTGACCTTCGCCGCTGGCGGGGCTGGCACCTATTACTACCGCGCCGTGATCGGCAAGCGGGTCGAGCGGATGGGCAACGAACTCGAGACGGCGGGCGGAGCGCTGGTGGTGGACCCGCCGGGCGGGTCGCCGCCGGACCGGGTATTCGTGATGAACATCTACGCCCAGCCGGGGGACTCCGACCGGTTCCACGAGGCCATGGCCATCAACGGCAAGTCCTGGCCCGCCACCGAGCGGATCGCCATGACGTTAGGCGACACCGCCCGCTGGCGGGTGGTGAACGGCACGGTCCGCGCCCACCCGATGCACCTCCACGGGTTCTACTTCCGGATCGATGCCATGGGGAACGGGACCGAGAGCCACGAGGTCCCGGCCGACCAGCGGATGCTCGCCGTGACCGACGAGATGCGGCCCTGGGAGACCCGGACCTTCACCTGGTCCCCCGATCGGACCGGCAACTGGCTCTTCCACTGTCACCTGACCTTCCACGTCATTCCCGGCGCCCGGCTCGATCACCGCCATGGCCCCGATGTCGAGATCCGCGAAACGACGGCGATGGACCCCATGCGCCACATGGCCGGCCTGGTGCTCGGCATCCAGGTGGCCCCGCGGCCGGGCGTGCCCGAGGTGCGAGACGCGCCGAAGCGCCAGCTGGACCTCTTCGTCAACGAAGGGCCCAAGCGCGGCCGGATGCCGATGACCTTCAGCTACATCCTCCAGCGGGGCGCCGCCGGGCCGAAGCCCGATTCGGTTCAGGTGCCCGGGTCCCTCATCGTGCTCCACCGGGGCGAGACCACCGACATCACCGTCCACAACCGCGCCGAGGAGCCGGTGGCGATTCACTGGCATGGCCTCGAGCTCGAGAGCTGGTCCGACGGCGTCGAGGGCTGGAGCAGCCGCGGCCAGGCGACCGCGCCGCCCGTGATGCCGGCCGACACGTTCATCGCCCGTTTGAGCGTGCCCCGCGCGGGCACGTTCATGTACCACACCCACATCAACGACATCAAGCAGGTCACCGCAGGCGCGATCGGGCCGCTGATCGTGCTCGAGCCGGACGCGAAGTACGACCCGACCCGCGATCACGTCTATCTCGGCGGCTGGAACGGTCCCGAGGACAAGACCTCGCCCGGGTGCGTGGCGCCGGCCGGGGGACCAGAGTGTGGGCCCAAACTCATGGTGAATGGCGACAGCGTGGGGGGCCAGACGCTCACCCTCCCCGCCCGGGTGAAGCACCGGTTCCGGTTCATCAATCTGAGCCCGGCGATCGGCGTCCAGTTCGCGATCCGGCGGGACACCAGTGTGGTCCGGTGGAACGGCCGGGCCCGGGACGGCGCCGACCTTCTGCCCGCTCTGCGGAAGCCGAAGCCCGCGATCCAGATGGTTCAGGTGGGGCAGACCTGGGATTTCGAACTGACGCCGGGGCCCGGCGAACTTGTCCTGACAGCGGGGTTCGGCCGCGGGGCGAGCTGGCGCCAGCGGCTGATCTTCCGTTAGGCTGGGATCCCAATGACACCGGCGACGGCGACCCCCAGTTGTATGACTACCGGCGAGGAATACCTCGAGTCCCTGCGGGGCTTCCTCCACATCGCCACATCGCCCGACGATCTGGTGATGCAGAACAAGATGGAGCGGCGCCTGGGTCAACTGACCGGCACCTGTTTTCAGCGCTGCGTCGGGATGGACGCCTTCAACGCCCTGCACTCCGTCACGTTCGAGATGGACGAGCGGCATGGCAGCGCCTACCACCGGCGGCTGATCGCAGTCCTGACCGAAGTCCAGCGGAAGAACCTGGTGGTCGGCGGCGCCATGACCGACGTGAAGGGCGATCGAGGCAAGGCGCCCCACCAGCAGGCCGATCCCGATCTCTTCGTCCACGTGACGCGCCGCGACGAGCGGGGCATCTATCTCACCGGCGCCAAGGCCCACCAGACCGGCTGTCTCAACTCCCACTGGCTGGTCGTGATGTCCACCATGCGGCTCGGCCCCGCCGACAAGGACTCCGCGGTCGTCGGCGCGGTACCGGTCGATGCGCCCGGGATCACCTATATCTACGGCCGCCAGAGCTGCGACACCCGGGCCCTCGACGGCGAGATCGACGCCGGAAACGCAAAGTTCTCGGGCCAGGAAGCGATGGTGGTCTTCCAGGACGTGCTCATCGGCGCCGCGGCCACCGTGGCCGACTACAACGGCGTCGAGCAGGCGAGCCACATCCGCGACAAGCTGGTCGAGATGACCCATCTCGACGAGACCATCTATGGCACCGGGATCGCCGCCAGTCATCAGGCGACCCCCCTCAAGTCCGGCGTCTACCTGTCGGACGACATGCTGAGCAACGTCTGCAAGCATCATGTCACCAGGATCCCCTGCGAGATCGACCGGCTGGCCCAGGATCTCGCGGGCGGCCTGATGGTCAACCTTGCCCTCGGAGCGGGATCTCGACCATCCCGACGTCGGTACGCCGACACTCAGGCCAAGCGGCCGATGACGCCCGCGACCAAGTTTCGGATGGCCTCGCACAGCAAACTCTTCACCGCCACCGCAATCATGCAGATCCGGGAGCAGGGTAAGCTCCGGCTCGAGCCTCCGGTCGTGGCCTGGGATCCGGCCTGGGCCCGGTTCGCCGGATTCTACCGTGGGCGCGGGGGCGATTCGCAGGTGGTGCTGATGAACCAGCGACTCGTAATCCTAACGCCGAATGGCCCCAGTGCCGAGAATCCGGTCCGCCTCGAGCCGATGGGGAACGGGCTGTTCCGGTACGTCGCGCCGGTCGGCGGCGGGGCGGTTGGCGAGGTGGTCCGGTTCGTCGAGGAGGCCGGCCGAGTGGTCCGGATGATTACCGGTGACTCGTACGTGGCCCGGGTGAATCCATGAAGCGCGACCGCGCGCTGGTCGCCGCGGTGGTGCTGGCCGGGGTCGGCGGATGCACGACCAAGCCGATTCCCGTCCCGGCGGATGCTGACGCGAAGCCCAAGGTCACCCCGGGCTGGCAGTGGTCGGCCGACAGCGTTCGGAAGGTGGTGGGCGCGGTGCGGGCGGGAAAGAGTCTCAAGCCGAAAAGCTGGCCTAACGGTGCCCGGGTGGCCGTGCTGCTGTCGTTCGATGTCGACAACGAAACCATCCCGATCCGGTTCGGCGAGCCGACGGTCGGCGCGCTCTCTCAGGCGCAGTACGGTGCTCGCGTTGGACTCGGCCGGATTCTCGACCTGCTCGACCGAAACCAGATCCCCGCCACGTTCTTCATTCCGGCCGTGAGCTTGATGATCACCCCGGACATGGCCGGCCAGATCAAGAAGGCGGGCGTCCATGAGTTCGCGGTCCACGGCTGGATTCACGAATTCAACACGACCTTACCAGGCGACATCGAAAAGGAACTGGTCCAGCGGGCGGTTGATACCCTGACCAAGCTTACTGGGACCAGGCCAGTGGGGTACCGGGCGCCCTCGTGGAACTTCAGCCCCAACACGATGCGGATCGTCCAGGAACTCGGGTTTCTCTACGAGAGTTCCCTAATGGCCGACGACGTGCCCTACGAACTCGTGGCGGACGGCAAGCCGACCGGCATAGTGGAACTGCCGGTCGAGTGGATCAAGGATGACGCCCCGCTCTACGATCCGCGGGGAAATGCCTACAGTCCGCCGCGCGACGTGGCGCAGGTGTGGATCGATGAGTTCGACCGGGCCTACGAGGAGGGCGGGATGTTCCTGCTGACGATGCACCCTCACATCAGCGGGCATGGGTCGCGGATGGTGGCGCTCGACCTTCTGGTGGACCACATCAAGAAACGGCCCCGGGTCTGGTTTGGAACCCACCGCGCCGCGGCGGAGTGGGTCAAGGCTCAGCAGTAACCGGTAAGGTTTCCGGCCCGGACCGGGACAGCCGCATCATCACATCCTTTGGAGGATCGATGACTCCACGTCTGGCGAAAACGCTGGCCGGGATCGAGCCCGACTCGACCGAGTCGCCGACCCGGTAGGACAGCCGGCGCTACTTCGCGGCCTTCACGTACCGTGCGATCTGTTCGCAGGTGGCGAACCAGACCCCCGGCTTGGCCTTCATGTACCCCACGAACTGATCGAGGTACTTCATCGGCGCCCGGTGGCCGATCACCTGCGGGTGCAGCGTCAGCACGAACGTGGTGCCCAGCTTGTAAGCCCCGTCGAACTCGTCGCGGTAGAGCTTGAACAGCGCCTCTGGCGACGGCATCGTCCCGCCCCGGCCGAGGTACGGCGTCTCGGTCAAGGTCCAGTCGATCCCCAGCTCCACCAGGCCCGTTGGCTCGCCGTTCGACACGATCTCATAGGGCTCGTCCATCGACTGGAGGCTGCTGTCGTAGAACATCCCCGCCTTGCGGATGAGGGCCAGGGTGTTGGCGCTGAAGGCCCAGGCCGGGGCGCGGTAGCCCACCGGCCGCCTGCCAGTCACCTTCGTGAGGTAGTCGATGGCCTGGTTGAGCAGGCGCTCTTCTTCCTCGGCGCTCCCGAGGGCCGGCGGGTATTCGTGGATCCAGCCATGCACCCCGATCTCGTGGCGGCCCGACTTCATGATCGCGGGGATCATCTCGGGATGCAGCAGGGCGCTCACCGCGGGAATGAAGAACGACGACGGAATCCGGTATTTGTCGAGCATGGCCAGCACCCGCGGCAACCCTTCCTGTGCCCCGAAGTCCGCAGCCGACAGCGTCGTGGGCGACGTCTCCCCCCCGGCGAGGAGGTAGGACTCGTTGTCCACGTCGAAGCTCAGGCACACGCCGACACGGGCGTTGTGAGGCCAGGTCTTCGGCGTGAGCTTGCGGCCGGCGCGCGCCGGGGCGACCGCCGCCCGGAGCTCGGCCTCGGTCCACTTGGTGCCGGGTTGGGGCGGGACCTGCTGGGCCGAGGCAATGACCGGCACCAACAGACCGATCAAGGTGAGCAGTCGAGCGATGGTGCGGGTCATTGGGGGGAGCCTCCATCAAGCGGACAGGGAGTAGGGTGGACAGGAGATGATAGCCCGCCCGACCCGCGCGCGGTATCTTTGGCGACCCTTCGCGTGCCACGCCACCCTCGAGTTCGGAGTCCTGATGCGCCAGCCATCCCCTTGTTTCCGCCTGACCGGTGCCCTCGGCGTCATCACCATGCTTTTGACCGCCGGCTCCCTGGCCGCGCAGGATGCCACCGTCAAACTGCTCGAGCAACTGAGCAACGCCCACGGACCGTCAGGCTTCGAGGAACCGGTCCGGAAGATCATGGTCGAGCACATGACGCCCCTGGCCGACCATATCTCGTACGACGGCCTCGGTTCGGTGATCGCCACCCAGGGCACCACCGGACCGCGGGTCATGATCGATGTCCACATGGACGAACTCGGCGCACTGGTCCGCCGCGTCACGCCGGACGGCTACCTGACCATGCAGATGCTGGGCGGCTGGCTGGACGAGGCACTGGTCGGCCAGCGGTGGGTGATCCTCG
>JAYUZK010000129.1:0-4645 GCA_043751835.1 Gemmatimonadota bacterium
CGAGGATCCCTTCGGGGCCGTGATAGACGGCATACATGCTCGCCATGACCGAGAGGAGCACCTGCGCCGTGCAGATGTTGCTGGTGGCCTTTTCCCTTCTGATGTGCTGCTCCCGGGTCTGGAGCGCCATCCGGAGCGCCGGCTTGCCGTCGCGATCCCTGGAGACGCCAATCAGGCGGCCGGGCAGGTGGCGCTTGAACCCGTCCCGCGCGGCCATGAACGCCGCATGGGGGCCGCCGTAGCCTAACGGCACGCCGAATCGCTGGGTGTTGCCGACCGCGATGTCGGCGCCCCATTCGCCCGGCGGCTTGAGCATTGTGAGTGCCAGCAGATCGGTGGCGACGGTGACGACGGCTTTGGCCGCGTGGGCGCGCTCGGCGACGGCGGCGTAGTCGGGGATGCTGCCTTCGGTGCAGGGATATTGGAGGAGGCAGCCGATCACCGATGAATCGAACACGAACTCGGCCGGCGCGCCGACGATCACCGCGACCCCGCGAGCCTCGGCCCGGGTGGCCACGACGGCGATGGTTTGCGGGTGGCAGCCCGCATCGACCAGGAACTGTTTCCCGCGGCCCGCCGGTGCGGTGCCGAGCGCCATGCCCATCGCCTCGGCCGCGGCGGTCGCCTCGTCGAGGAGCGACGCGTTGGCCACTTCGAGCCCGGTCAGGTCGCTCACCATCGTCTGGAAGTTGAGGAGCGCCTCGAGCCGGCCCTGGGCGATTTCGGGCTGGTAGGGGGTGTAGGCCGTGTACCAGCCGGGGTTCTCGAGGATGTTCCGCTGAATTACGCCGGGGACGTGGCAACTCGAATACCCCATCCCGAGGAAGGTCCGGAAGACCCGGTTGGCGCGGGCGAGGTCGGCCAGTTCGGCGAGGGCTTCGGGCTCGCTGGCGGGGGCTGGCAGGTCGAGCGGCCTCGCCAGCCGGATGTCCGGCGGGACGATGGCGTCGATCAGCTGGTCGAGCGACTGATAGCCGAGGGTCGCGAGCATGGAGCGGACGTCGGCTTCACGGGGACCGAGGTGGCGGTCAACGAAGCTGGCAGCAGGGGTATTCATGGTGGTACGGTACTCCGTCAGGATCTGTAGGACAGATGCCCCGAAGGCGGTCAGCGCCCCGGGGCATCGTGTGGTCGGCTCGGCCGGACGTCCCCCCGGGGAACGTTAGGCGCCAATGTGGGATCGATAGGCGGCGGCGTCGAGGAGGCCCGCGAGCTGTCCGGGGTCGTCGAGCTTCAGCCGGATCATCCAGCCTTCGGCGTATGGCGCCCGGTTGACCGCCGCCGGATCGGCGTCGAGTGCGGTATTCACCGCCACGATTTCGCCGGCGAGCGGGGAATAGAGGTCGGACACTGCCTTGACCGCTTCGATGGTGCCGAACGTCTCATGGGCGCCAAACCGGTCGCCGGCCTTGGGCATGTTGACGAACACGATGTCGCCCAGTTCCCCTTGGGCGTATTCGGTGATGCCGACCTCGACCACGCCGGCGGCGGGGGTCTGGCGGACCCACTCGTGCTCGGCGGTGTATCGGAGATCGTCCGGGACGTTAGCCACCGGGGTATTTCCTTGTGGTGAGACGGGTAACAGGATACCCCGGGGCGGGGACGGGGTCAAGCCAAAAAAGCGGCTTCATCGAAGCCGCTGGAGCGCTTTCCACACCTCGGCGGACCGCCGCTCGAGATCGTCCAGGCTGCCGTCGTTGTCGATCACGAAGGTGGCCCGCTTCCGCTTCTCCGCCGAGGGGAGCTGGGCCGCGATCATCGAGTCGGCCTCGCCCGCCCCAAGGCCACGGGCCCGCTCGAGCCGCTCGCGCCGGGCGGCGACCGGGGCGTCGACCAGCACCACGGCGTCGAATTTGGCGGGGTCCATCACCTCGAACAGCAGCGGGATGTCGTGAATCACGAGCTTCACCCGGTTGGCGCGGGCTTCCTCGAGAAGCCGCTCGCGCTCGGCCGCCACCGCCGGATGGACGATCGCGTTCAGATCGGCGAGAGCGGCCTTGTCAGTGAAGACCGTCCGCCGGAGGGCGGCGCGGTCGAGCGTCCCGTCCTCGGCCATGACGTCGATCCCGAAACGGCCGATGATGGCCCGGAATACCGGGGTGCCGGGGCGCTGCAGGTCATGGACGATCGCGTCAGCGTCGAGGACCGTGGCGCCCCAATCGGCGAACAGGCGGGCTACGGTGGACTTGCCCGCCGCGATATTGCCGGTCAATCCGATGTTCTTCATCGCGTCAGAGAATCCTGGTCTGATCCTCGTCGAGGCGGGGTACCCGGTGGCAACGGCGGCACCGCGCCTCGTAGGTCTCGCTGCCGCCCACCATGATCGTCGGGGAATCCCACCGGGCGGGCCGTCCGTTGATCAGCCGCTGGTTCCGGCAGGCCAGATCGCCGCACACGACACAGATCGCCTGAAGCTTTTCCACTTGTTCGGCCACGGCCATCAACTCGCCCATCCGACCGAACGGCTCGCCTCGAAAATCGGTATCGGTGCCCGTCACGATGACCCGGACGCCGCGCTCGGCCAAGTTGGTCGCGACCCCCACGATGCCGGGATCGAGAAACTGGGCCTCGTCGATCGCCACCACTTCGGTGTCGGGGCGAACCAGGCGGAAGATCTCGGCCGAGGAGTCGACCGCGGCGGCTTCGATTTCGACCCCGGTGTGGCTCGAAATCCGGCCGATTCCGCCATACCGGTCGTCGAGCAGGCTCTTGAAGGCCTGGACTCGACGGCGCGCGATGAGCGCCCGCCGGATCCGGCGAATCAACTCTTCACTTTTGCCGCTGAACATGACGCCAGCGATCACCTCGATCGACCCGGTTCGCGAGGCGTGATACATGAGGGTAACCCGGTGGAAGGTTGGAAACACCCGACGATAGGCCTCACGCGCCCCCTGGTCAAGCCGACGGCTTCCGCGGGTCGCGGGCGCGATCGAGGCGGGCCGCGATCCGCCGCTTCCTGATGGTGCGGCCGGCCAGCTTCTCGACCGCGGTCACCGCATCGTCCTCGACCGTGAATTCGATCAGCGCGAAGGTGTCCTTGAGCTCGATCCGCCCGAGTTTGTCCCGGGTGAAGCCGAGTTCGTTGGTCAACAGGGCGAAAATGTCGGCCGGGGTGGCGCCATCCTTCCGGCCGACACCGATCCAGACCTTCGGGTGCGCCGTGACCCGCGGCCTCGGGATGGACGTGGGGTCGGCCGCGGCCGTTCGGGCTTCGGTCCACAGCGCCTGAAGGGCGGTCGCGACCTCGGGCGCCGACCACCGGTCGAACAGCGGGGCCAGGGTGGCATAGGCGGCCCGATCGATCCCCGATTCGATCCGGTCCCGGATGGCACGGCGGTCGGCCAGGATGGCGCGGTCGGCCGAGTCAATCGCCCCGGGCAGGGCCACGGGATCGGCGCGTTCGACCGTCCGGGTCAGATAGGCCAGCGCACCCGGCGGGACGAGGCAGAGGGCCCGGTCAGGGGTGGCCCGGGACAGCCGTTCGGGAACGGGGAGATCGAAATACACGGTAAGGGAGGCGGGCGGTTCGACCGCGGTCACGATGCGGGCGGTGACACCCCGGCCGGCCAGACCCTGGACGATCTCGCGGTGGTGGGAGTCGTCCGCGGTCCAGACATCGAGTTCGTCCCGGTTGAGCAGATCGGCCACGGCGCCGAGGGCGGCGACCCGGCCGCCCCAACCAACGGGCGCCATGCGGCAGCGGCCCGACGGAACGTCGCTGGCGCTCAACGGGCCGAGGACCGGCGCCCGCCAGACGTAGCGCTCGATGAATCCGGCCTGGCCGACGGGATCGGTGGTGATGACCACTCGCGGGGTTTCCTTGGGCAATTCGGCCAGCACGGTGGCCAGGTGCTCGTCGCTGGCTTCATGCTCCGGCCAGACCACGATGAGAAGCGAGAGCCGCTCCACGGCCAAGCTGCTCCGCCGCATCAGTTCCGCGGCGACCGCCGGGCTCGTCGTGAGGAGGTGGATCCGGCCGGACGCCAGGTGATGGGCCGCGCGGGCGGCGAAGGAGCCCGCCGCAACCCGTTTTCCGGCCGAAACGGCGACCCGGGCGGCAGCTTCGGTCCAGGCGTCGAGAACGGCGTCGGGGCAGAGAAGAAGGATGGGATGCTCCGGGTCTTCCGCACGGCCCAGCGCGGCCGCGAACAAGGGGCCGGCGTAGGCGGGCGACGGGGGCGTCGCGAACACCACGCTGTTGCCACGGGCGATCATGGCAGCGGCCTGAGCCGAGCCGAAAAGGTCGCTTTCCCCGCGCTCCGGCGGGGTGGGTGTGATCACGGAAGACACGGGATCCTCGATTGTCAAAGACGTCCTGCAACGGCTGGCAAGATAACACCGCCGTCGTATTGACATCGCTTCGGCAATCCACGAACCTTCCGAGGGCCGCCCTCCACCCCCAGCCCCGGTGCGTTTCCGTGACCAAAGTCTTCCGACTCCCCGAGCCGTTGTCCAGCAATCTCAGCCACATCAAGGGATCCGAAACCATCGCCATCAACGCCGAGGCACGGCGGCTCAGGGCGCTTGGCAAGGACGTGGTCGATCTCAGCGTCGGCGAGCCGGACTTCGATACCCCGAGCCCCGCGGCCCAGGCCGGCATCCAGGCCATTCAGAAGGGCCTTACGCGGTACCCGCCGAACACCGG
>JAYUZK010000130.1:0-3452 GCA_043751835.1 Gemmatimonadota bacterium
CAGCCTGGCAGCCCAGGCCCGGTCGGTCGATTGGCCCGTCTACGGCGGCAACACCACCAACACCCGGTACTCGAAACTCGATCAGATCACCCCGGCCAACGTCGGGAAACTGCAGGTGGCCTGGACCTACGAGACCCACGACGAGTTCCCCGGATCGGAGATGCAGTCGAACCCGATCATCGTGGACGGCGTCCTCTATGCCACGACCCCGAAGCTTCGGGTGATCGCACTCGAGGCGGCCACCGGCCGCGAGCTCTGGACCTTCGACCCGAACACCATCGACCCTCGGCCTGGCCGCTACCGGCATCGGGGCGTCACGGTATATAAGGATAGGGTGTTCGTCACCCACCGGGACAATCTCTGGGCACTGGACAAGAAGACCGGCCGCCCGATCGAGAGCTTCGGCGAGCACGGCCGAGTGGACCTCAGAAAAGGCCTCGGCCGGCCGTTCGAACTGATGTCGGTGAGTGCGAGCACCCCCGGCGTGGTGTTCGACGGGCTCTACATTCTCGGCAGCAGTGTCAGCGAAAGCCTGCCGTCGTCACCGGGAGACATCCGCGCGTACGACGTCATGACCGGCGCCCTGCGCTGGACCTTCCACACCATTCCGCGCCCGGGCGAGTACGGGTACCAAACCTGGCCCAAGGAGGCTTACAAAGTCACCGGCGGCACCAACGCCTGGGCCGGCCTCACGGTCGACCCCAAACTCGGCATCGTCTACGGCGCCACCGGATCGGCGGCCTTCGACTTCTACGGATCGAACCGCCACGGCGACGATCTCTTCGCCAACAGCGTCATTGCCTTGAACGCCCGGACCGGCAAGCGAGTCTGGCACTTCCAGACCGTGAAACACGACCTTTGGGACATGGACCTCCCATCACCGCCGGCGCTGGTGACGGTCAAGCGCGGCGGCCGGACGGTGGAGGCGCTGGCGCAGGTCACCAAGACCGGTTTCGTGTTCGTGTTCGACCGGCGCACGGGCAAGCCTCTCTTCCCAATCGAATATCGGAAGGTCCCGACCGATGGGTTGCCCGGCGAACAGCCGAGCCCGACGCAGCCGGTGCCGATCAAACCGCCCGCCTTGACGCGCCAGACCGTCACGCTGGGCATGCTCACGACCCGGACACCTGAGGCGCACGCGGCCGCGCTGGCCATCTTCGACAGATACCCGCGGCGCGGGATGTTCCAGCCGCCCAGCCAGGAAGGCAACATTGTCTTCCCGGGCTACGACGGCGGCGGCGAATGGGGCGGGCAGGCCTTCGACCCGGCCACGGGGCTGTTCTACGTCAACGTCAACGAGATGCCCTGGCTGCTCAAGATGATTCCCCGCGATGACAAGTCGCTCTATCAGAACAACTGCGCCAGCTGCCATCAGGCCGACCGGCGGGGAACTCCCGGACAGATTCCGTCACTCGTGGACATCGGGAATCGACGGACCCACGACGAACTGGCCAAGATCATTCGCCAGGGCACCGGCAAGATGCCGGGCTTCGTCGAGGTGTTGGAGGGCGGCGCGATCGACGACATGGTGAACTTCCTGATTACGGGCAAGGACGCGGCCGACAAGAAGGGCAGCAACCCGTATTGGCTCGACTACCGGAACGACGGCTACAACATCTTCCTGGATCAGGAGGGCTACCCGGGGATCACGCCGCCCTGGGGCAGCCTGGCCGCGGTCGATCTCAACACGGGCACCATCCGCTGGAAGATCCCGTTCGGCGAGTACCCGGCGCTCACCGCCAAAGGCCTCAAGGACACCGGCACCGACAACTATGGCGGGCCCGTGGTGACCGCGAACGGCCTGCTCTTCATTGGGGCGACGACCTACGACAAAAAGTTCCATGTCTTCGACAAGGCGACCGGCAAGCTGTTGTGGGAGGCGGAACTGCCGGCGTCAGGCAACGCCACTCCGTCGCTCTACATGGTCAATGGCCGGCAGTACGTCGTGATCGCCTGCGGCGGAGGGAAGAACGGAGCCCCGTCCGGCGGCACGTTCGTCGCCTTCGCGCTACCCACCCGGTAAGGGCGGCCATCCGGCCTCGTTCGATCGCCACACGTACTCTGGTGGAAATCAGCCCGTCTGTTGGCACCGGGCACCGCCGCCCGGAGCCAGCCGATGTGGGCGGTCCGATGAAATTCGCGATGGTGCATGGGCACGCAGATAGCCAAACGGCATTCCGGACGGTTTCGGATCGCGATACCTTTTTCGTCAGGTGCTTGACCGTCCCGTCCTCCGAACGCGAGACCCGTATGAACTTCAGCCTCCTCCGTATCACGACCGCGTCGGCCTGGATCATTCTGGCCTCCGTCATTTTCGGCGCACCCATCAGCGCCCAGGCTCCCGCGGCCAAGCGCGCCGTGGCACGGGCGTACCTCGACCAGCTGGTGCGCGGCACGGGTCTCAAAGCCGCCCGCACCGCCAGGATCGCGGCCGATCTCAGACGGGCCGAAGTCCTCAAGGGCGACCAGCGCGAGAAAGCCCTTTCGGCGCTGGCCGCGACGGTGAGCGAGCTCGCGAAAGATCGTTGAGAGGAACATTTTCCCGTGAGCGAGCCTTCCCAGACCGACATCCAGCGGGCGTTCATCGACGCCTACCGGATCGAGCGGCATCTCGGCCAGGGAGGAATGGCCACGGTCTACCTCGCTGAGGATCTCAAGCACCACCGAAAGGTGGCGCTCAAGATTCTCCGTCCCGATCTGGCCGCGGTCGTCGCACCGGATCGATTCCGTCGCGAGATCGGGATTGCCGCCCGCCTCCAGCATCCCCACATCCTGACCGTGTTCGATTCCGGCAATACCGGCGGGATGCTCTGGTACACCATGCCGTTCGTCGAGGGCGAATCCCTGCGGGACCGGCTCGACCGCGAGCGGGAACTTCCGGTCGACCAAGCCCTCCAGATCATCCGTGAAGTCGCCGACGCGCTCGATTACGCCCACACGCAGGGCATCGTTCACCGGGATATCAAGCCGGAGAACATCCTGCTGTCCCGCGGCCACGCGCTCGTCGCCGATTTCGGCATCGCCCGCGCACTCCACGAAGAGTCCAGCCGGCTCACGGCCACCGGAATGGCGATCGGCACCCCCGCGTACATGAGCCCCGAGCAGGCCACTGCCGATCGGGACGTGGATCCCCGGAGCGACATCTACAGCCTCGGATCCGTGGCGTTCGAGACCCTGACCGGAGAACCGCCGTATACCGGGGCCACCGCGCGGGCCATCATGGTCAAGCGGATCACCGATCCCGTGCCGTCACCCCGGCGCCTCCGCGCCGCCATACCAGCGGGCGCGGACCGCGCCATCATGCGGTCGCTCGCGCCCACCCCGGCGGATCGCCCGGCCACCGCCGGGGAGTTTGCCCGGGACCTGATGGCCACAAGCCCAGCGCCAACCACGAGGCGGAGCCTGGTCCGCAACGTGGTGCTGGCGATCGGGGTGATCGCCGTGGTGGCCGT
>JAYUZK010000131.1:0-14172 GCA_043751835.1 Gemmatimonadota bacterium
CAGAATCCGTTCATCGCCAACGCCGTCCTCCTCGGCGACCGGCGAAAGTTCCCGATCGCGCTGATCGCCCCCAACTTCGAACCGCTCGAGGCCTGGGCCCGCGCGGCGGGACTCAGCTGGGGCAGTCGCCAAGGGCTGGTCGAGCTCCCGGCGGTCCTCGCTCACCTCGAGTCGGAAGCGAAGAAGCACCTGCGGGATCTTGCCCGTTTCGAGGTGCCCAAGCGATTCCTCGCGGTGGCCCGCGAGTTCTCGATCGAATCCGGCGAGTTGACCCCGAAGCTCTCGGTCAAACGGCGGGTCGTCGAGGCCCATTATCGCGACCAGATCGAGGCCCTCTACCGCGATGGGGACAACCCCGGAGACGGCTGAGACCCTCCGTTGGCACCGGACTTGCTTTCCACGCGCTCGGGATCGTGCAACTGTTTGCGGCGTGTCCATGGAGGCGTAAGTAATTTCTTGCCAAAGCCTTACCGCATTGCTATCGTCCTCGGAACGCGGCCGGAAGCGATCAAAATGGCTCCGGTCATCCGGGAACTGGAACGGCGTCCGGCAATCTTTTCGCCGATTGTCATCGCCACCTCCCAGCACCGTGAGATGCTGGTCCAGGCCTGCGAGGCGTTCGGCATCGTCCCCGAGATCGATCTCGGACTGACCCACGCCAACCGGACCCTGGCCCAGTTCACAGCCCAGGCCTTGCTTGCGCTCACCGACGCCTTCCGCCGCACCACCCCCGACATGCTGCTGGTCCAGGGCGATACCTCCACCGTCGTGGCCGCCGCGCTGGCCGCCTTCTATTCCAGCATTCCGATCGGCCACGTCGAGGCGGGCCTCCGATCCGGCGATCTCCGCCGGCCCTTCCCCGAGGAGGCCAATCGCCGGATGGCCACCGCGGTCACCGATCTGCACTTCGCCCCGACCGAGCGGGCCCGGCACAACCTGGCCAGCGAACGGATTCCCGCCCGCGACGTGATCGTGACCGGCAACACCATCGTGGACGCCCTCGCGCTGCTCGGGAGCCACGGCGATTTTGACGATCCCGTGCTCCGGGCACTGCCCTGGTCCGAGCGCCGGACCGTGCTGGTCACCGCCCACCGGCGCGAGACGTTAGGCGACCGGCTCCGCGGCATCTGCCAGGCGCTCAAGGAACTGGTCCGTCGCCACCCGACGCTGCAATTGGTTTTCCCGGTCCACCTCAATCCCAGGGTTCGCGAGGTCGTGGTGCCCGAGCTGGGCCGGACCGATCGGATCGTCCTGGTCGACCCGCTCGGGTATCGCGATGTCATCGAGGTCATGCGGCGGAGCGAGCTGGTCCTGACTGACTCCGGCGGACTCCAGGAGGAAGCCCCGTCCCTCCGGAAGCCCGTGGTGATCCTCCGGGAAATCACCGAACGTCCCGAGGTCGTGGAGACCGGGTTCGGCGTCCTGGTGGGGACCGATCCGAAGAAGATCGTCGCCACCGTCGGCCGTCTGCTCGCCGATCCGCTGGCGCGGGCCCGGATGACCCAGGGGGAGAATCCCTTCGGCGACGGCCGGGCCTCGGAGCGAATCTGCGACGCGATCGAACAGTATTTCCGCGATCAGGCCGGCACCCCCGCCCTTCCTGTGGCCCTGGCCGGATGACGGCAACGCTGCGGCGACTGGTCGTCGTCCTGACCCTGCTCCGACCGCTGGCTGGCTGGGCCCAGTCCGCGCCGAATCCGTTTGGCGAAAGCTGGATCCGTTTCTCGGGCGCAGCGGCCGGGGTCACGAACGGCTATGGCGACTGGGCCTCCCTGGGCTTCCGCGCCGCCGTCATCGCCGGCCCGCGTGACCTCGTGCTCGGCGAGGCGCGCTGGCAGCGAGCCTTCGGCGACCGTGGGGTGTACGCGGGTGGGGGACTGCGCCATGCCTTCGGCCCAAAGTGGTTCACGACGACGACCGTCGGCGGCGGCACCGGCCGATTCGCCCTTCCCGATCTCAGGTTCGACGCGTCGGTGCACCGGAAGCTCGCCCCGCGAGACCGCGTCCTTCTCACCGCCGGATTCACCACGACCCGATCCAAGGACGTCTATCACGATCGCTCGGCATTCGGGAGCCTCGCCGTCTATGGCAACGGCGTAGTGGCCGAAGGCGGAGTGCGGATCAACTGGAGCAACCCCGGAAACAGCCGGTCGACCCGAGGCTTCGGGGCCCTGACCGTGGGACGCGCTGGCGAGCGGTATGTCGTGGTCCGCGGAAGTGCGGGACGGGAGGGCTACCAGCTGCTTGGGACCGCCCCAACCCTGCGGGAGTTCGCCAGCCAGGAGGTTGCCGTCGAATACGAGGAATGGCTCGGACGCCGGACCAGCCTGATTCTCGGGGTGGACTACTACCACAATCCGTTCTACCGCCGGACCGGAGGGAGCCTTGGCGTCGCCCGCCACTGGTAGCGCCCCGGACGGGGAAGGCGTCCTTCGCGACCTGGCCCGCCGGGGCGCCCGGGGCGGCACCATCGACCCGCACCGGGCGATGCTCCGGCTGCCCGATCCGGGTCGGCGTCTGGCCGCCAGCGCCGTCACCGCTCTGATCGGGGTCGCCGGATTCCTGCTCGCCCTCCCGGCGTTAGGCGCTTCCTGGACGGTGATTTTCCGCCGGACCCACGCCTTCCTCGGGCTGCCGGGGGCCGTGGTCGAACGGTCGGTGATGGTCATGGGCCGGCTTCACTTTGCGATCCCGACCGTGACCTTCGACGCCGCGGCGCCCGATGGGACCGCGCTGCTGGTGGCCGCCGTGGCGACCGTTGCCGTCTTTGCCGCGAGCTTCGGGCTTCGAGGGCGGCTGATTCCCCTTGCCTACTTTGTCCGCGCCCTCGCGATGGTGCAGGCCACCGCCGTGATCTATTTCCGGTTCTGGCCCGAGTTCTTCCCCTATCGGCTCTCCGAGTATCTGGTCGGCCAACTGCAGGCCGGCCTTGTTGTGATGGGGCTGATCCCGCTGGTGCTGGGTTTCACGTTTTATCTCTTCGACCTGAGCCTGGTCCGAAAATTCGTCCTCACGGTGATGGTGCTCGGACACCTGGCGGTCTTCCTGCCGCTCCTGGCGATGCTGCATGCCTACCTGGTCACCATCGGCACGCTGGTGGTGCTGCCGACGCTGTTCCTCGTGTTCGGCCTGTTGCTCCACATCATGGTATTCGTGGCGTTCTACGGCTGGGCCATGAGCTGGTCATCGGCGCCCTGGCAGGAGCCGAAGCGGTCATGAGAACGGCGCTGCTGATTCCCCTCCTCGTGATCGTCGGCATCGTCGCGGTGTACACGATCCGCCACTACCTCTTCACGCTGAACCGGCTATTCGGAGTCCAGCGGCAGCCCTACGTGGACATCGGCACCGCGCAGTGGCCGGCGGTAACGATTCTGGTCCCGGCTCACAACGAAGAGCAGGTGATCGGCGGCATGCTCGACGGCCTCCTGGGCGCCGACTATCCCGCCGACCGGCTCGTCATCGTGGTGATCAACGATCGATCGACGGACGGCACCAGAACGATCCTCGACGATTACGCCCGGCGATTCCCGGGACGGGTCAAGCCGCGTCACCGGACCGGCGGGCGTCCGGGCAAGGCCGCCGCCCTCGCCGAGGTCTCCGCCGACGTTGACACGGAAGTGATCCTGGTCTTCGATGCCGACTACCTCCCCGGCGCCGGACTCATCAAGCAACTGGTCGCCCCGTTCTTCGACCCGGAAGTGGGCGCCGCCATGGGGCGAGTGGTGCCGCTCAATCTCAACCGCACCCTGCTCACCCGGCTGCTCGATCTGGAGCGATCAGGCGGTTACCAGGTGGACCAGCAGGCCCGGATGAACCTTGGCCTGGTGCCCCAGTACGGCGGCACCGTGGGGGGGGTGCGCCGGTCGGCCCTCCTCGCCGTGGGCGGCTGGCGCGAGGACGCCCTGGCCGAGGACACCGACATGACCTTCCGTCTGATCGTGGCCGGCTGGCAGGTGGTCTATCAGAACCGGTCCGAGTGCTATGAGGAAGTGCCCGAGAACTGGCCGGCCCGGATCCGCCAGATCAAGCGGTGGGCGCGCGGTCACAACCAGGCATTCGTCGCCTTCGGCTGGCCGCTCCTGAAGAGCATCGGACGGCTGCCGGCGTCCGTGGTCGTCGACGGATTCCTCCTCCTCGGCGTGTTCGCGGTCGGCCCGCTGCTGCTGATCGGCTTTGCCCTGGCCACCGCGCTCTACTATGTGGGCTTCCCGGTCGAGTATGGCATCCTCCCGGTGCTCGGGGTCGCGACCTACAGCACGTTAGGTAATTTCGCGGCGTTCTTCGAGGTGGCCACGGCGGCCCGGCTCGATGGCTCCCGGAACCGGATCCGGCTGCTCCCCTTCCTGATGTTCGGATTCCTGGTGAGCCTCACGTCGGTATCGGTTGCCACGGTGACCCAGATGGTCCAGGCGATCCGGGGCGACGATCATCATTGGGAAAAAACTGAACGGTATCGTAACGGCGACGGCGGGAACGGAGGTGTCCGATGACCGTCTGGACCGGCCTGGCGTTCACGGCCGTCACGGTGGGATGGTGGCTCCTCCCGCTGCTGCCGGCGATCCTGGAGCTCCTCCGCCCGACCGACGCCGCGCCGCTCCGAGTGGTGCCAAGGGATGCCGGAGACGTCGCCTTCCTCGCCAAGGGCTTCCGTCAGTACCTCGACCGCCAGATGAATCTCCTGCCGGCGGCGACGCCGGCGGACTTTCTCGGCCGCCTGCCCGACGGCACCCACTTCGCCCGCATCAAGGCGGGCCCCGAACTGCTCCGCCCCGGCGACACCAGCCGGGTCCAGGACCGGGTCGTCCGGGTCGACACCCCGATCGCGCTGGGGGGGGACCAGACTTTCCTCCAGGAGGTTCATGCCACGGAGGACTTCGTCGGCGGCCCCAACACGGTCTATCGCGCCCTCCTCGGAGAGCGGCGGGTGACGTTGGGCGATCGGTCGCGTGTCCTCCGGTGGGTCCATGCCGGGGGCGCTCTTTCGATCGGCGCCCGGTCGGTGCTCCAGGGGCGGGTGTCGTCCGACCATTCGGTCCTTGTCGGCCGGGGCGTGGAGTTCGACCGGATCGGTGCGCCCGAGATCCGGACCGCGGGTCCGACACCCCCCGCCGGGCCCGCCGCGACCATCGCCTGGCAGCTACCGGAGGGCGCCCGCCGAATCGGCGACCACCACCGGATTGAGGGGGACCTCGAGATCGGACCCGGTGTCCGGGTCACCGGTAGCCTGGTGATCACAGGACGGCTCGTGATGCGGCCGGGGGCCGAGATCGACGGCAGCGTCAAAGCGTACGGAGACGTGACGCTGGAGCGAGCTGCGGCGATCCGGGGGAGTCTCGTCGGCCGAGCCGACCTGGCCATCGGGCCCGGAGTTGAGGTGCTTGGCCCGGTCATCGGTGACGGGCGGGTGTCGCTGGGCGACGGAAGTTCGGTCGGGCGGCGCGATGCGCAGACCACGGTCGTGGCCGGGTCGCTCCAGCTCGGCGTCGGGGTGGCGGTTTTCGGTCAGATCATCGCTCGGGAGGGAGGCGGAACCACAGCGAATTGACGGATAGAGCCGACACCAGGGGCTCCGTCGCAACAGGGCCCACCCCGTCCAAGGGCACCGTTAATGGGTCGGGAGCCCCCAAATTCCCGCCACCACCATCCTGAACCCATCGATGTAATCAAATGCAAATAAGAGAGTTAGCGTGGGATGTCACAGCCATTGTCGAGGGCGCTGTCAGTCGAGTGACGGGGCGTCGAGTCACGGCAACACCTTGCATGTGCTCAGTTGTCAAAAAATTCATCATGCCTAGATCTTAGGCATGACGATTGCTCTTGGTGTGGTCAGGAGAGTGCCATGAAACCTGCCCGCATCACAGTCGCTACCGCTGCCGCCCTGCTCTTGAGCACGTCGTCAGCTCACGCCAACCGCCCCACGAGTCAGAGTTGCGGCCACGTCGGGTCCGCGACCCCGATCTATCCCTCGAATCCTCTTTGGGGCCCTGAAGTTCAGGGCAGCGCCACGGTCGGTATCACCGCCGCCAACCCAAGAGCCGGCAACGGATCGCTCGCGTTGACCGCCAGTGGAAATCTGGCCGATTGGGCCTTCTATCGCCGCAACGCCACCGAGGCCGGCGGCTTCGGTCTCCTCGGCATGCTCGACTGCCTCAGCTTCGAATGGTTCCGCGCATCGCTGGTCACCCCGACTGATGTGCCGTGGGCGGCCCAGACGCCGGTGCTGCGCCTCTATGTCAACGACAACGGGGTCGAGAACCAGCTCGTCTGGGAAGCCTACTACAACAACGGTGGCGCCCCGACGGTCAACGACACCTGGCACAGCGAAAACCTGTTCGGCCAGAACCTCTGGCGCTGGCTTCCGAACAGCGGGACCGGGGCGTCGAACTGCGCGTTGCAGCCGCCGCTGAATGGCAACCCGCTCACGACCTTCTCGGTCGCCGGCTGGGCGTCGAGCGGCTGCTTCTCGAGCAACGCCTTCGTCTCGGCAATCAGCGTGGGTGTGGGATCCTACTGGCCTTACCAGTACCACGGGTTCGTGGACAACGTGCAGCTCGGCTTCGCGGGCCAGAATCAGTACGCCGTCAACGACAACTTCGAACTGGGGACGACCACGACCCCCGAGCCGGCCTCGGTAGTCCTGATGGCCACGGGACTCATCGCCACGATGGGCGCGGGCTGGCTTCGGCGCCGGAGCCGGACCGCCTGATCCCATCCGGAATCGCGTCCTTTTTCCGAGGGACCGGCAAGCGCCGCCGGTCCCTCGGTCGTTTTCGGCCCGAACGTTGATCTGCTAACCGCATGAAGGACAACCAGATCGCTCGCCAAAGCGGGCGGCCCGCGTCCTGCCACGAGTCTCCAGCATGCGAAACACCCTGATCATCTCCATATCGTTGATGGCCGCGGCCCCGACGCTCGTTGCCCAGGCAGACTCGGCCGGGTCATTCGATCCGGCGCTGCTCGCCCGGCCTGAGGTTTCCCGGTATCTCGATTACTTCACCGGTCCCGCCAGAGACCGAATGAGCCAATGGCTCGCCCGCAGCACCCAGTATCGGAGCACGATCGAACGACGCCTCACCGACGAAGGACTGCCGGCTGATTTCTCGTTCCTGCCGGTGATCGAGAGCGGCTTCTCGAACGGGGCCACAAGCCGGGCGGGAGCAGCCGGCATGTGGCAGCTCATTCCCGAGACCGCCCGCGGGCTCGGGCTCCGCGTGGATCGCTGGATCGACGAACGTCGCGACCCCGACCGGGCCACCGACGCGGCGGTTCGGCACCTTCGGGACCTGACCCGGACCTTCGGATCGCCGTTGCTGGCCGCGGCCGCCTACAACAGCGGGGCGGGCAGGGTAAATCGGAGTCTGAGCCGACTCTCCCCGTCGGAACAGGATGGCGGAGACGCCTTCTTCGCCTTGGCCGACCGTGGGATGCTGCCGAAAGAGACCCGTGACTATGTGCCCCAACTGCTCGCCGCCGCCGCCATCGGGCGCAACCCGGCCCGGTACGGCTTCACGGTCGGCCCCCGGTCCGCGCCGCCGTTCGACTCGATCCGGATCGACCGGCCGATCCGGCTCACCACGGCGGAGACGGCGATGGGGCTCGACCACTCCAGCCTCGGAGATCTGAACCCCCAGATGATCCGCGGGGTCACGCCGCCTGGGGGGTCGTGGCTCAAGGTACCGGGCGGCCGGCGCGACAACTTGACGGGGCTGCTCGCCGGCCTGCCGTCGGTCACGCTGCCGACGACGGTACCAAGCGCTCCGGAACTGGGCCTGTTGATCAGGGTGAAACGGGGAGAGTCGCTGGAGGATATCGCGCGGGATTACCGGGTCGACGAGGCAAGCCTTCGGCGGGTCAATGCGATTCCCGGGTGGCTGCGGATCCGGCCCGGGCAGGCACTCCGGCTTCCGGCGACCGAGCGACGTTAGGCGCCGACGGGCCGGTTGGGCGCCTTTCTCGCGACCCAGACCCCGGCGCCCTCCATCAGCACATCGAGGTCGGGACGGGGACGCCCCGGTCCCTCGACTACCAGCCGATTGCCAGGGAGGACCGCGTCGGCAGCCTGATCCACCCACCCGCCGTCCGCGCCAGCAGGGCCGGCCACCACGACCGCTCGCATCGAGCGCGATTTGACCGGAAGCCGGCCAGCCCGCACCACGCTGGCGAGCTCGCTCGGCGCGGTGGCGGCGGGCGGGTTGACCAGCACCAGCCGGATTCCCGGCAGCAATTCGGCAAGGCGCTCTCCCAGCCCGGCCGCGGGTCCGATCAGCACGAGGTAGCCGCCCGGCCCCTCCAGACCGACGAACGCCGCCACCGCCACCGGCTCGAGCGCCGTGACGCCGGTCGAATCGACCCCACCGCCAAAATCCACCGCACCCTCCGCGATCGTGACGATGCGCCCGCAGCGGGGACAGCCGAGGGTCCCGTCGACCACCCGCCGTCCCTCCATCCGTCCGGGCAACAGGACGAGGAAGGATTCATCGTGATCGGCGGTGCAGCGGAGGTGGTCGGTGAGTTCGATGAACATCGCGACGGACTCAGGCCGGGCCGAGCCGCAGGAGGCCCACGCCGACATGCGACGGCCGGGTGGCGATCCAGAGCACCGCCTCGGCGACATCGGCGGGCTTGAGCATTACCGCTCGGGAAGGGAGGTCATCACGGCCATCGGGATCGAAGGGATCCCAGAGCGGCGTGTCGACGGGTCCCGGGCTCACCAGCGAGCAAAGGACGCCGGTTCCGCGGTATTCTTCCTCCAGAACCTCGTGCCAGCCGCGCAACCCGAACTTGGTGGCACTGTAGGCGGCGTTCCCGGAAAAGGCCCGATGATCGGCGACGGAGCCGATCAGGATGTGCCGTCCCCGTCCCCGCGCCTTCATCGGGGGCAGCAGGCAGCGCGCCAGTTCGAAGGGCGCCCGGAGGTTGACGCGGTAGAGTTGATCGAGATCGCCCAGTGAGGTGTCGGCGAACGGCGCGAGGAGGAAGCCACCCGCGCTGCTGACGATCAGGTCGGGAATCCCGATCTCGAGTACCTGCCGGGCGAGGTCGTCGGGGCCATTGTCGTCGGCGAGGTCAACCGCGATCGGCACATCATTCCCCTCCGGCGGACCGGGTCGGCGAGCCGCCCGGATCACGGTGGCGCCCTCGGCCCGGAGCGCCGCCGCAACCGCGGCCCCAATGCCGGTCGAACCGCCGGTCACCAGCGCGAGCCGGCCCGCCAGGCGCCCCATGGTCAGACGATGATCCGGGGACCGTGCACCAGACGGAGGAACTCCTCCCGGGTCCGGGCATCCTCCTTGAAGATCCCCCGGAGCGCGCTGGTGACGGTGGTGGAATTTTGCTTTTCGACGCCGCGCATCATCATGCAGAGGTGGGCGCACTCGATCACCACGCCTACTCCGGCCGGTTTGAGCACGTCCATCACCGCGTCGGCCACCTGGTCGGTCAGCCGCTCCTGGACCTGGAGCCTCCGGGCGAACACGTCGACGATCCGGGGCAGTTTGGAGAGCCCGATGATGCGGCCGTTCGGGACATAGGCCACGTGGGCCTTGCCGAAAAACGGCAGCATGTGGTGCTCGCACATTGAGTAGAGCTCGATGTCCCGAACCAGGATCATGTTCTCATGGGATTCCTCGAACACACCGCTTCCCACCACATCGGCCACGGACATCTCGTAGCCCCTGGTAAGCCAGCGGTAGGCCTTCTCGACCCGCTCCGGCGTCCGGGCCAGGCCGTCACGATCGGGGTCTGGGACGAACGCCTCGAGCATCGCCCGCACGTGGGCCCGAATGTCAGGTGCCTTGGTATTCGACATAGTTGCGCGGTGTCTCCCAGAGTCTGATCATCGTGAGCCGGCCAGCCGGAAGGCGGGGCGCGATCTGCTCCCAGCAGAACACCGCGATGTTCTCGGCCGACGGAATCCGGTTCTCGAACCACGGCACGTCGAGGTTGAGGTTGCGGTGATCGAGGACCGAGAGGACCGTCGCTTCGACGATACCCTTGAGTACCCCAACGTCCAGGACGTAGCCGGTGTCGGGATCGATTTCACCCTCCACCAGCGCATCGAGCTCGTAGTTGTGGCCGTGATAGTTGGGATTGTTACACGGCCCGAAGGTGGTCCGGTTCCATTCGGCGGACCGGGCCGGGTTATGGAGGCGATGAGCCGCGTTGAAGTGGAGCCGTCGGACAACGACACAGGTGGCCATGAGCCGGGTTTCCTTTTCCCCCAAAAAGGGAGGGCGCCGATCCGACTCGATGTCGGTCAGCGCCCAGGTGTCGGATGGCAACCAGGGGATTATTGAAGCCCGAAGTGGAATTTCGGCGCCCTCACCACAATATCTGTCTTCCCCCAGGGGGCATGGCATCAATCATGGTATGTGGGCCCAGCATCGGACCTGTTGGCTCAATAACGGAGTTCCCAGTTACCAACCGACCATTCTATAATAGGGAATCTACCGGAGAGCGTCAACGTAGTAGGGAGACTTCATGAACGTGAACCTGATTGGCGCAATCATTGCCCTGGCGGCGTGGCTCGTCCTGACCTTCATCCGCCCGGTTGGCCTCGGGCTAGTCCATCTCCTGCTCGCAGCCGGGGTAGCGCTCCTGGTGCGCTGGTGGGCACTCCGGCCGTCTCGATGACGGTTCAGATCTCCCAGTTCGAAAAAACGACACCGGCGTCGGGAAACCGCTCCGGATGGGAGGCGAGCGTCATCCGGAGGTCGGTCCAGTGGACCCGGAACCCCAGATCGACCAGGTCGCCGTAGGCGTCCCGGAACGCGGTCTGGGCCCGGACCGCCACCCGACCGAGGCCCCGGACCACCGCTTCCCGGATCGTGCCGTCGAGAACGGCCCGGAACGCCGGCCGATCGACGGCGACGATCTTGAGGATCCGGACCTCCTCCGCCACCCGGCTCGCGGCGAGCGGGGTGGAATGCCACAGGGCATAGCCGACCCACGCGCCGTCCCGGCGGACCACCGAGACGTCGCCTAACGATTGCGTCAGCGAGAGCCCGATTTCCTCGGTGAAGTCGGTGCCCGGAAGCACCGCCTCGGCGAGCGCGCGGGCCTGCCCGAGCCAGGCCCCCGGCTCGCCGAGGGCCGAGCCAAGTTCGGCGGCCGCGCCTTCGGCCCGACGGACGTCGCGAACCATGGCTACGGTGAGGTGCCCGGGCCTGAAGCCGAGGCGGCTGTAGAACCCGATATTGTCCACGGTGCGCGGCATCGTTTCGAGGCCGATCGTCCGGCAGCCGGCCGCCTTGAGGCGCTCGACGGCGGCGGTCACGATCGTCCGTCCGAGCCCGCGCCGTTGCCAGTCAGGACGGACGGCCAGCGGCCCCATCCAGCCTTCCCGCCCCGAAACATGGGCCAGATTGAAGGCCGCGAGGCGGCCTTGCTGATCCCGCCAGTGCAACGCGCCAGAGCCTGCGGAGTCGATCGCGAAGCGCCAGATCGCGGGATTGAGCTCGGGGACCCGGACCCCGCTCATCCCGTCGCGCTGATACCGGTCGGTAAACGCATCCGAGAACACCCGGTTGAGCTCCTCGATGTGAACCGGGCCGATCACGAGCGGGCCGCCGATGCCGTTAGGCTGCGGCATCCGATTCCTCCGTCGTCATCCGTTCCTCCCGGGCCCGGGCAATCCCCTGCTCAGCATCGAAGTCGATCCGGACGATCCGGTCGAACCCTTCCCGCACCGACTCGATGTGGGTGATCAGGATCACCTGGGGGAACCGGTCGGCCAGGGCCCGGAGGAGGCCGACCACCGCCGTGCGCCGTTCCTCGTCGAGGGACCCGAACACTTCATCGAGAATGAGCAATGAGAACGGCTGGCCCGCCCGTTCAGCGATCATCTGGCTGATCGCCAGCCGGAGCGCCAGATTCACGACGTCCTCTTCGCCGCCGGAAATGACCGGCTTGGGTTCGCCGTCGTCGATGATCGTCGCGACATAGTCTTCATCGAGTTCAAGGTCGGAATACCGGTCGTTGGTGAGAGCCCGGAGCAGCACCGACGCGTGGTCGGCCAGGTCGGGCCGGAGCGCCGCGTTCAGTTCATCCCGCAGATCAGTGAAGGCGCGGTCCAGTTCCTGATTGAGCTCGAGGTCACCCCGGATCCGGTCCACCTCGCCGGCCCGACGATCCCGGTCGGTTCGCCGCCGGGTCACGTGGTCGCGAAACTCCACCGCGGCCCCCCGTTCAGCGCCGGAGCGGACCAGGGCGAGTTCGGCCGCCTGGCGCTCCCGCTCGGCGGCCTGAATCCGTTGGCGGCCCAACTCGTACTCCGCCGCCGACCAGCCTAACGTCACCAGCTCCTCTCGGAGGGAGGCGACCCGGGTTTCGAACCGCGTAAGGGCCTGCTCCGCCTCGGTCGCCTGCACAACCAGCTCGACGGCCCGCTCGGCCCGAGCGCCCAGGAGCAGCGCCTGCTCCCGCCGGGGCTCCAGGGCGGTGATCTGCGCCCGGACCGCCTGGTGAAGGGCTTCGTCGTAGGTGGTCGGCACAGCGGCGAGCTGTTGGTCGAGCCGCTCGAGCCGGACCAGTAACTCGGTCCGATCGACCTCCATTCGGCTCCGCTCGGCCACCCCTTCCTCGATCCGGCCGACCGCCCGGGTCAGACGGGTCAGGTCGGCCTCGGCGGCCTCGTGGCGCTTCCGCGCCGCAACGAGGGTCTCCGGCTCCCGGGTCAGCTGCTCGATCCGGGCACGGTAGTGCTTTCCGTCGGCCACGATCACCACCAGCCGGCCCTCGAGGTCGTCGAGCACCGCCGCGTACTCCCGGCCGAGGGGCTTGCCGCAGGTAGGACAGACGCCCTCCGCCCCGGCATCGGCGAGCCGCTGTTTCTGCTCCTTCACCTCATCGTGCTGCGCGTAGAGGCCTTTCAGCATGGTCTCGGCATTCTGCTTTTCCCGGACCATTTCGTTTCGGAGCTCCTCCGCCGCCGTGGCCGATTGCTGGAGGGCCGCCTCGGCGGCGCCGATCTCGGTCCGGGCAGCGACCAGCCGCTCCGAGCCGGGAAGGCGGGCCAGGCGTTCGCCTAACGCCACCGCATTCCGCCGGACCTCGGCCGCCTCGGCCGCCACCGCCCGGCGGCCGGCGAAGGCGTGGGAATCCGCGTCGAGCCGGTCGCGCCTGGCGATCAGATCATCCCAGTTGGCCAGGCCCGGCAGCAACTCGGCCCGCCGAGCCTTGGCCTCGAGCGCCTCCCGGAGGGCCAGATCCAGAGTCTCGAAGGCCCGCCGGGCCTCGACCGCCGAATGGTCGGCGATCTGGAGATCGGACTCGATGGTCCGGACCTGCTCCCGCCGCTGTTCGAGGCGCTGCCATTCGGGCGCGATCATGGCGTGGGCCCGGTCGCACGCGGCCCGGTGCGCCGCGGTGCGGGCCAGTTCCAGATCCGCCGTTGCCAGGCGCTCCGCGGCCCGTCGTTCTTCCGCGACGAGCTCTGCGAGATCAACCAGCCCGGTCTCCGCGGTCTGAAGCTGGGCCTTGAGCACCGACCGTTCCTCTTTGAGGCGGGTCTGCACCAGCGCCAGGCGCTCGTAGCCGAGAACCCGACTCAGGAAACGGGCCCGCTCAGGGGCCGTCATCGACGCCATCACCGCCAGTTCCTTCTGGCCGGTGAAGTAGGTGTTGAAGAATTCGTCCTTTGTCATGCCGAGCAGGCGGCCCACTCGGTCCGACACCGCGGCCGGGCTATTCGCGATCGGCGCCGCCTCCCCGTCGAGATGCAGCGACGCCGACTGGAGCGACCGGACGACCCGGTACTGATGGGCGCCGATGGCAAACTCGAGCTCGACCTCGACCTTCGACCGCGGCGGCGCCGACCGGCGGCGGATCGAGTCCCGGTTCCCCCGCGCGGCCGGGGTCCCGTACATGGCCCACGCGATCGCCTCGAGCAGGGTGGACTTGCCCGCGCCGTTCGGACCGACGATGCCAGTGAGCCCGCGGCCGAATTCGAGAACCGTGTCGGCGTGCTGCCGGAAGTTGGTGAGCCGGATCCGGCGGAGCTGCATCAGCCCGTCTCCTGATCCACAGAGGCCGCCTCGAGGAGCGAGACGCCGCGATCGACGAACCGGTCGCGGGCGACCCGCTCGGGTAGCGGCCGGCCGGCGAGAAAGCCCCGGAGCACGTCGGTCAGCGTCTGCCGCGGACCGGGCGCGCCGACCCCGATGGTCCGGTGCA